>JAYURB010000628.1:0-2322 GCA_043756425.1 Bacteroidota bacterium | reverse complement strand
AAAAGGATTCCAGACTTTTACAAAAATTTACCATTCCTGAGAATAAGGATTTAATTATTGCCACAGCTTCCGATAGAGAAGCAAGAAGATCAGAAGTTGAGATCATCTTTAAGCAACCCACAGAGAATCAAAAAACAGTAGGAGATTACAGGCGTGGACTTGCACAGCAGCTATTCATTCAGATGATGTCTGCACGTACAAATGAACTTTTGCGAAAAGCCAATGCTCCATTTCTTTCATCCTATAGCAGTTTCTCAACTCTTGTTCGAAATCAATATGCTTATTCCTGTTCTGCTATTTGTCGTGAGGACAGCATAGAAAAGGCTTTAACTGCACTTGTAAGTGAAAACGAAAGGGTAAGAAGGTTTGGCTTTACGAAAGGTGAACTGGCTCGCCAGAAGAGCGAATTATTAAGAGGTATGGAGATGGCATATTCAGAAAGGGACAAAACGGAATCCAGGAATTTCGCCAGAGAATATGTGAGTAATTTTTTAACAGGAGAGCCAATGCCCGGAATCGAATACGAGTATACTCTGACTAAAAAATATATTGATGGAATTTCTATTGAAGAGATTAACGCTTTCTCAAATCAATGGATTTCAAATGGGAAAAATTGCATTGTTCTTATTACAGCTCCCGATAAGGAAACTACCAGAATTCCAACTGATGAAAGGATAAAAAATATTATTTCATCCATGCAATCACTTGATCTCAAGCCATACGATGATAAGGTTTCCGATAAACCTCTGCTTGATAAAATACTTCCCGGGTCTAAAATAACTTTTGAGAAGAAAACGGATGAGTTTAAAATTACAGAATGGATTTTAGCAAATGGTGTTAAGGTAATTGCAAAACCCACAGATTTTAAAAATGATCAGATTCTATTTTCATCTTATTCTTGGGGTGGATGGTCATTATACCCTGATAAAGATTTCATGTCAGCAGCAAATTCAGATGAAATTATCGAAGAATCAGGAGTAGGTGATTACGATGCCAACGAACTTGAGAAGAAATTAAGCGGAAAGATTGTTTCCTGCTCACCCTATATCAGTGAACTTCAGCAGGGATTTAACGGTAACTGCTCTCCATCTGATCTGGAAACGCTTATGCAGTTGATATATTCCTACGTCGTATTTCCAAGAATTGATTCAATAGCTTTCAATGCATTAATGGAAAGTAAAAAAACATATCTACAAAATAGGAATGCAGACCCTGCAACTGTATTTTCTGACACTGTTAGTTATGTAATGTCGGGTTATAATTTTCATTTCCGTCCTGCAAATCCTGAAATGTTAAAGGAAATAAATTTGAAACGGGCTTTTGAAATTTATAAAGAAAGGTTCAGTAATTCGGCAAGTTCCGTTTTCATTTTCGTTGGTAATTTTAATTTGGACACATTGAGAAAAATGTCTGAGAAATATCTTGGAAGTCTTCCCTCAAATCATTCAAAAGCAATGTGGCAGGACATTGGCGTTAACCCTCCCAAAGGAATGGTTGAACGAACAGTCAAAATGGGACAAGAACCTAAAAGTTCTGTTATGATGCGTTGGCACATGCCATTTGAATATAACAGAAATAACAGGAATGAAGTTAATGTATTAAACAAGCTTGTCAGTATCAGACTTCGCGAAGTTTTACGCGAAGAAAAGAGTGGTGTTTACGGCGTTAGTTTTGTTTCATCACCACAGCATTATCCGGACCAGAAATTGGACCAGTATATATATTTTTCCTGCAGTCCCGATAATGTTAATATGCTTACTAGTTCTGCTCTTGATGTATTAAAAGAAATTAAAGATAAAGGATGTGATGAAAAAAATCTTGTCAAAATAAAAGAAACGGCTTTGCGGGAACGCGAAACCTATATAAAGGAAAACTCTTTTTGGCTTAATGTTTTAAGTTCGAATAGTCAGAATGGCGAAGATGTACTTGACTTGTTAAAGTATAACGACTGGGTAAATGGTCTTAAAGCATCCGATTTATTAGCATTCTCAAAAAAATATCTTCAAATGGAGAACTATGCGAAATTTATTCTTCTGCCGAAGGAGGGAGGAAGCAAATAATAATTATTATAAACAATTGTTTTAGGAGTAAATTATTTTTTCAGTTAAAAATATCTAACGGATGAAAAAAATTATTTCAATTTTTTTTTTTTAATTCTTGCAAATTATTTGCATTCACAAACAATTTATACGATTCCCTGGGCAATTGTTCAGCCGAAGTTTGTGTTTCCTATTTACTTTGAAGAAGGAACTGGGATGAGAGATACTTTATATATATGTTATCACTATTGTCCGACTAAAATTTAAGGAAAGGGCGGGATAA
>JAYURB010000627.1:0-5337 GCA_043756425.1 Bacteroidota bacterium | reverse complement strand
TAAATAATAAAAAAGGGCAGTACAATAATTTGTACATGCCCTTTTGAATGAAAATGAAAAATTAAGGAAATTGAAGGGAATATGATTTTTTGTTTTGAATCAATTTCAAATTATTGTACTGTCGGACAATTTACCAATGCTGCACCGGAGACTAAAATCGAAGCTGCTTGAGCAGTGGTCAAATTGTTCACGGAACTAAAATTTGCATTGTCGTACATGTATACATTCCATAGAGGAGAATAACCCGCATCTGACGGAATATTTGCCAAGACATTATGTGTTTGCATGGTTCCTGCTTCAACAACAAATCCGGAAGGTGGTCCGCCACCCGGTAAATTCGGATTTATATTAAACGAAACATAAATTGGCGAAACGGGTACGTTGCCCGAAACAGCAGACAACATTTTCTCGTCAAAGGTAAAATAAAAACACAATTGATTTTTGTACCACCCTCTATTTAAAGCTTTGCTTCCGCCTCCCAATCTTTTACCGGCTAAACTTCCTTCAGGCACTACAGGGCAATTAATAATATTAGTTGTTGGTGTTATTGAATATCCTCTTGTTAGAATTTCAGAATAGGAAGTAACAACATTGGCTGCATAACCTGAAGGCACGGTTACTTTATACATTTGCCAAAAATCATTGTAGCCGGTTTCACCGGGTATCTTATCAATTATGTTTAATTGTCCTGAAACAGGGCTGGCTTCCCCGTCGCGAAATAAAACATAAATAGGATCTGGTGTTGCTGACATTACATCAAAATTGTAATATTCAGTAATCGTACCGGAAGGGGAATATCCCTTTGTGATAAAAGGCGCATTGTCAAAATTAATTGCAGCATTCGCCGCAGGTAATCCGTTTGTAGCATCCCTAACCATCAGGTGGCCAGCAGCAGCGCTAAATCTGTCTATAGAAACCTTAAAAGCTGTATTGGGGTCTTTACCGGTTTCAATTGGAGTTGTTGTGTTGTTATCCTCGTCTTTTTTACAACTTGATATTGTAAGTGTACCAAGTAGAATTATGGACATTAGTAAGTTCGTTTTTTTCATAATGAAGATTTTTAAATTGCTAATTATTTATATTGCAGCAAAATTAGGTTTAAGGTATCACGGAAGTATCACGAAAAGATTCTCCTTTTATAACGTAAATTAAAAATTTTAAAATTTATCCCGCACCTCCTGTAGATGGCTTACATTTCCATTCGATGTGTAAAGTGCAAATTCACTTATACAACTGTAAACGATTTCATTCTTTCTTTGGGAAAATCATGTCAATAATGACTAATAAAAAAGAAGCATGAGATATTAACAAAAAACAAAAGTTATGAGTCTCTTCCTTTGGACTTTCCTCATTATAACAACAACAAACTTATATTAAAAATGAATTTTCCAGATCAATTTGGCTAACTTAGAAGGAATAGCGAGTAACGATTAACGACTAACGATTAGTTAAAGTTGAGTAACGAGTAACGAGTAACGAATAACGATCCGATAGCTATCGGATGCAGAGTAACGAATAACGAGTAACGATTAAACAAAATCATACAAACGTAAGCTTTTAAGGATCTTTAATAAATACCACCCATCAAAGTGATGTATCATTGTAGTGAATAAAAACCTGATAAAAAATTAAGGTTTAAAGCAACCCCGTAAGGTTGCCCGCAAAAGCTGCCAAACCCCGTAAGGTTTGCAGCTTTTGGTTTTTTATGCCAGTGAGTTTAATTCCAGAATATAATAAAATTCTGAAGTCAATTTCGCTTCTCAAAAACAACTTCATATTTAATTCCTTCAAGGTCTTTAAAAAAAAGAGCATAGTAATTTTCTCCATGCTGGGGAAAATACTTTGGGTCTTCAACTATAATTGCGCCGATTTCCTTTATCTGTAAATAAATCTCATCGACTTCCTCGCATGATTCAGCCTTAAAGGCAAGGTGGTGCAATGAACCGGGTTTTCTTCTATGAATAATGTCATCTTTAAATGCTTCTCTTGGAGAATTGATTCCAAATAGCAATAAAGGATGAATATATTCTACAACATCGAATTCATGTTTCTTCACCCTACCCTTAATTTTGCGGGAAATATCAAAACCAAGAATAGGCATTAATTTATCATAAAAAGGCTCTGCGATTTTTAAGTCTTTTACAGTGATTTGTATATGGTCGATGATTGGTTTCATAATTAAAATTAAATAAAATACCTAAAAGCCCCTCTTCCCAAATTCCAAACAATTGATACTGAAAAAAGGGAAGAAGTATATTGAGGTACAATATTAATATTTGCACTAAGGCCAACTCCGAAATTATTATTTGGGACGAAATGAAAGAATTTAAATTCTACAGGAATTGAATATCCACTCCAATCAATCTCCTTTATTTTTCTATCCGGTACATTCCCATAGTACCAGGCATTAAGCCCATAAGACACCATAGGGAATTTCCAAAAAGTAACGTCAGACTTGGCAATTCCGGTTGAGAAGGAAACTAAAGACAGTTTCTTCCGAATAGCTTTTCCAAATAAAATGGCTGAATACGTGCAAGAAAAATTATTTGCATATTCGTTTACGCCTAATATATAAGAAGCACTAGCCCAATAACCAATTGAAACAATATACGTTTTAAATGCAAACGAGTAACTTGCAGTAAGTCCCTTTAAAAATAATGACTTTCCTCCTCCGAAGCCAATGCCACACGAAAGATAATTGCCATATCTATCGCCGGCTTTTATTATTGAATCTCTTTTTAACACCAATTCGGGAGAAATTTTAACGTCTTCTACTACTTGAGGGTATACAGAATAAGAAGATAAGATGAATATTAAAATTAAAAAAGGGATCGAAGAAGGTAGCTTCATTTGATTAAAGTGATTGTAAGTCATAAATTAAAAGTAAACAAAAATAGGTAACTAAACTGTAAATTTTTTCAGGATGTGTCATTGTTTGTTTCTTGTAATATTCTTGTCATATTTATTTCGTCCATTAATATTTAGCACTTATTTTTGTTTGTGAGCAATATCCCAATGCCTTTCACATAGCTCACACAAACTTATGTCATTAACTGCTAGCGGTGCAAATAAACTTCTGATATTTTCAGCTAAAAAACCCGGGTAAATTTTCTCCGGCAACTCGGGTTTGTAACCAACACTTCTACAAGGCAAACATTGGTTCAGGCACTTGCTTGTTTCAGGATATTGCTTTGTAAATGATTTTTGTTCTCTGCTTTTAGATGACATTGCCTAAGTATGAAGTTACTGCTGTCCTGAGTGATAGAATTAGTTCTTCATCCATGTATTGATAGTCGTCAGGAATATCAAGAACTATTATTTTATCAGTGTAAAGGTTTGCTTGAAACTTTTGTTTAATAATCTGGCGGTGTTTGCTCTCCATAACGAAAATAATGTCAGCTCAAATCAAATGTTTTTCAGTCAACTTAATTATTGCACCCTCATCTGTCCCAGCCGATTTTATAGTATGTGTTGCACTGTCCTTAAAAAGAGTTTCTGCCGTCCGACTTCTCCATTTATTCTTACTGCAAACAAAAAGCACATTCATATTTATGTCGTTTGTCAAAGTTTACTGCTTGAAGTCAGTTCGGATTTGCACGGGTGCCAAAGCATGACGCATTACGAAGAAGGGGATTAATGAAGTTTATAAAAAGGGGGATTAAATAGCTGTACTCTATAATTTACCAACAATATATATAATCACCTTGTCTCTTTATTAAACAATTAAAGCCCTCCTTTTAAAATTTAATTTAATAACAATGTTTTGGGCAGCCCTTCTCTCTCATTTAGAATTAATGTTTGATTGAATAACTGATAATTCCTAAATTTTGAATCATAACAGTATCTTTTAAAATATCTTGTTTTATTAAACCAACATCTTTGGCATAATAATTAATTTTCGTTAATCGCGGATTAACAAACATGATATAACTCCAATCATTTACCGTTATAACATGGTTAAAAGTAATTGAATTAATTGTAATTGAAGTATCAATATTGGATACGATACGCGATGAGCCTCCGTATTGCGAGTAACCAATACCCCAACCTTGCCCAAGTGTTTCGCTTAAATAACCAATTTGCGATAAACCTCTTTCATACCCTTCAAAAGCCCCAGTAGTAGTTTCCTTCGGACTTGAATACCCATATACAGGTTCTCCGTTCCAAAATGGAACATATACAGGGTCGGTTTTGCTGCCATAAAGTGCATAGCTCGAATAACTATTCAATTGATATTCTGAGGAAGTAGTCTGAGAAACTGTATCCCCATCCATATTAATATATGTCCATGATGAACCCGGAAAAACAGGTAGGTACGGCAATGGATAAATAGTTTTATAGCTTTCCTGTTTCTCTTTTTTACAAGAGATTAAAAGAATAAGCAGTATCGTTAAATATTTATTCATGAATTAAAAGTACATTCCAACTTCTATAAAATAAGCAAAAACGAATTTGAAGGAAGTAGATGCTACTCCTTCAGCAAATCTTGAACGTACAGAGTAATAGTATGCGTAAGTGCCAGGGTCAATAAGGGTGTTCCATTGTCCTCCTATACCTGCATTTCCACTTGCATAAAAATTTCTTGTAAAATGATACGTAAGCCCTCCATTTAAAGAAAGATTTTCATATCTTCTTTCATGAGCGATTGTCGCACTAATTGGAATATTAGGTACAGCGGTATCATAAAGAGTGGAATTAAATTTGTATTTATTATACGTAAAATCAAATTGAATGTATTTATCCAATTTATGCTTGTCAGGGTTTGGAAATAGATAATCAACACCTACACAAAAACCAAACCTATCATAAATATCAAAATTAAATATAGGGACGAGCAATGAAGGACCGGCATATAAGCAAATGTTTCTCTCATAAAATTGAATTGTTGGAGTGTAATTTAATACAGAATCGGTATTTAATCTGAATCCAACTCCAACACCTATTTTGCTATCATTAAATCTTGTTGATTGCGCTTTCAGGGAAATAAAAGTAACAGTTATAGCTAAAACTAAAATTGTCGTCTTCATGCTTTGCAATTTATTTTAGTTGCTCTTCATAATGTTAATTCTTTTTCTTAGGGTTACGGCAATACCTAATGTTTTTTTGCAGTTTTATCATTCCTTTGTTGTTTTATATTAGCAATTATCTTCTTCTTATTCCATTATCAATCCATAGTCTAATAGAAATTACTTTTAAGGATTTTTGATCAAAAAAAAATCGTAAAAAGCATTCTGATCCTGCTGGACACTGGTAAAAATAAAAATCCATTGCAGTAATCGGACCAGTAGTGCTGTAATTGAAATTATTTCCAATTATTGATTTCAAATATGTAGTATC
>JAYURB010000626.1:0-2330 GCA_043756425.1 Bacteroidota bacterium | reverse complement strand
CGGAGGTTGATTATGTGAATACCGTTTAATTATTTAATTAAACAATCTTGCATTGGTCACTTTTTTACAATCAGATATTAAAAAGTAAATGCAAATTTAATATGTTCTTCTATGAAATGAAAAATAAGCTGTATTTACAAATATCCGTCTCCTTAAACAGTTCAGTTGTTAAAATCCCAAACAGAGCAATACAGCTGTAAGGTAGAAACTCATGTATTATTAAAAGTAATTAAAATTCTGTCAGCGGACAGAAGTAAAGGTACTGTCAAAAACAACATTATACATTGCTGCTTTTTCATTGTTAAATACTTTTTTTCGAATCTTAACCACTTCTGGTGTAATACCCTGAAGTGATTTCTGCATAAGAAATTGCGCTGCTTGTTTTCCGGATTGATATCCCCATTGATACATATCGGCTCCGAAAGCAGCAATAGCCCCGCGTTTGACCAAACCTTCTTCGCTGGTAAATACGGGAACTTTAGCCTGATCACAAATTTTTACAATCACTTCCATGGAAGAAAATACAACATTATCAGGCAAAGAGAAAAAAGCATCGATAGGTTTATTGATGAGCGATTGCACAACGAGCTGCGTTTCATTAGAACTATTTACGGGCTGACTGATCAGTTCTATTCCTTCTTTGTCGCAAGCTTTTTTAATTTCATTGAGAGCATTTACTGATTGAGGTTCGCTTTGATTATAAATAGCGCCTACTTTTTTTACACCGGGAAATACTTTTTTAATCATCATGACAGAAGTGTCAATGTAGTCAAGAGTCTCATAGACGCCAAAAAGATTATTGGGCGATTTACCATCTGAAGTGGTGAGTCCGGCCAGATCAGGTCTCGGAGAAACCATCATAAATACAGGAATGGTTTTTGTTTTTTGAATTGCTGAAATGGTTGATAGGGTGGGGTTGGTTGCAATTAAATCAACATGCTGAGCAATCATATAATCGCATGCTTGCAACAGTGAAGGCTGATCGCCCTGAGCATTTCTGTAAATTATTTCTATCGTTTTATTTTTTTCATCGAAACCACTTTCATTGAGTGCCTTGTAAAATCCGTCTTTAGCCTGAGCCAGTGTTTCATCCTGCAATAAATCCAAAAAGCCTATAACAGGAATTTTTTTATCTGATTTAGTGGAACAGGAGGAAATAATAATAGATAGACAAATAATGGTAGTTTTTTTCATAACGATAAACTAGAAAATTAGTGTTGTTAAGTATTGATTGACCTACTTCGCTCAATTGATAATCGAAACGGCAATTTACCAGCTGCCGCCGGCACCGCCGCCGCCAGAACCACCGCCACCGAATCCGCCAAATCCACCGCCACCAAATCCCCCCCCGCCGAAACCGCCGCCACCTGAAAAATCTCCCCAGGATCCTCGGGTTCTATTGGCAGCAGCATTTAACAAAGCCCACGCTGCCCAAAAAGCAATGTTGTTTCTTTTTGCATAGCGGTTGGCTCTGCTGAATTTAGAAATTATTATAATGAAAAGGATGAGTAGAAACATTAAGAAAGGAAAAAACACAGGTTTCTCTTTTTTTCTTCCTGTATAATTTTCCGCAGTAAATTCTCCTTTAACGATTGACATTATCGAATTGGTAGCATCGTCGAGCCCAGTATAGTAATCGCCTAATTTAAAAGCAGGTTTAATATCGTTTTCTACAATCCGTTTGCAAAGAGCATCCGGCAAAACACCTTCAATGCCAAAGCCTGTTGTAATCCATACTTTTCTGTCTTCAAGAGCAACGAAAATAAGTACGCCATTGTTTTTAGATGCTTGTCCTATTTTCCATTGATTAAATAATTGAACGGAATAGTCTGCAATTTCATAACCACCCGTTGATCGAAGAATTACAATAGCAATTTGTGTCGATGTTGAATCATTAAAAGCAACAAGCTTGTTTTCAAGAGAAGCTTTGTTGTTATCACTCAGAACTCCTGCTAAATCAGTTACAATGGTTGAGGAACGTGGAGGAAAATCTTCAGCAATAGAATAATTACTTCCAAGAATAAAAACGCCAAACCATAAAAGTAAAATGTTCAGAATCCTCATTTCTTATGGTCGTGTTTATCCCCGTGATGGTCGTGTTTATTTCCTTTATTTCGAAAAATAATTTCATCAGAGAGTTCATTTTTATCGCCTTTCTCGTAAGGAAAATATGTCTTCAATGCCTCACCGGTCATTTTTATTCCTTTGTTAAGTCCTTTAACAAAATCACCTTCCGTAAAATGATGCTGCATCTCAAGCTTAATGTCATGCCAGAAATCTTTGTCGACTTTTCTATTAATTCCTTTATCTCCAATGATAGCAAATTGATG
>JAYURB010000625.1:0-2333 GCA_043756425.1 Bacteroidota bacterium | reverse complement strand
ATTGAAGTATCCAATTTTGGACGACTACGAACTTTCAATAAAGTTTCAGACGGTAATATTGTTAATGGCTCTATGATTAACGGCTATCGTATTTTAAGACTTAAACTATACAAACCGAGAGACGAAAAACTTCAAAAAGAGTTTGACTATTTACAGCAAGAGGTTTTTAAATTGGCACGACAATTAAAGTTGTTAAAGGAGCAAGGCGAAAGTAAAATCACAATCACAGAAACATTAAAATTACTTGACACATTAAAGAAAAATATTAGTAAAAAATTTCAAGCCGACCTAAAAGCAAGAACAATCAACTATCATTCACTTGTTCACCGACTTGTTGCAGAAAATTTTCTTCAAAAACCCACAGAACAGCAAACTATTGTTGGTCATCTTGACCATGACAAACTCAATAATAGGAGCAACAACCTGAAATGGATGACACCCGAAGAAAATTATGAGCATCAAAAGAATAGCCCTCAGGTAATAAATGAAAAACAAGAACGGCGACACAGACGCAAAGAAAATTCAAGAGCAACAAAATTATCTGTTACAAAAGTTATGTTACTGAAAAAATTAATTAACCAAGGTAAACCAATGAAACAACTTGTTAAGCTGTTTAAAGTAACGGAGACACAAATACTTAGAATTAAACGAGGCGAAAATTGGGCAGACATTAAGGCGGCAAACTAACAGAAGGCAAGCACATGCCTGGTAAACGGTTTAAAATACTTTAAAAAAGGTTGACAACCCTATAATGAAGTAGCGACAATTATGAATGCACCCAGCGGCCTCCGGCGTGAAAAAAAAGCATAAATTAACAATCGATGAACTTACGACTTCTAATAATAACGACTTTAGTAATGGGCCTTGGGCTATTTATATACTCCTTAACACTGCCCTATTATAGAAACCAAAAAGCCGCTGACGACCTACTTAATAACTCATACAACATTAATTTTAATAAAGACGGGTATTACAAGAAAGAGGCAGAATTAAGAACTGACAAAACAACACTAATGGACTTAGGCTCTGGGCTTGCAATTGCTTCCGTAGTTATTTTGTCGTTTCTCTTTTTGACAAAGACCAAAATACTTTCAGACCTTAAAAAAATTAAAACATTAAACAAGTGGACGGTCTTTATAAGTGCAAATCTTGTTTGGTTAGTTTTAATACCAGGTACATACTGGTATTATATGTTCAGAGGCGGACGTGGAGATTACCCACCTTTTGCTGACAGCATTGGTATTCCAATAATGACACAAATTCCAGTTTATTTATTCTTATTGATTCCAATGAATATATTCTTGCTGTTAACAACAATAAAAACGAATCTACCCACACAACTTTTTTCAAAAGCCAATTACTATAATAGACAAAATATCTTTTGGGAAATATTTTTTGGTTTTTGGCTTTTAATAAACATTCTATGTTTCGTTGCATTTGTAGCAGACGGAGATCATTCTTCAATATTAGTAAATTTGTTTTTTACCTTTATCCTGTTGACATTAAGGGCGGGACAGATTACAAAAAACCAACAGACTGAAGATAATGCTTGTCTGTAACAAAAGTATCCTTCAAGACGGGGCTGACATTGAAACATCTATAATCATTCAAATAAGAAAACCACAGCTTCTCTAAACAACACTTAATTGAACAACCTCTTACAATTTAATAAACGATACTTCCTGTTGGCAGTACTAATATTTTGTACTGAAATACTGATCGCCAGATTTGCCCACGACAGAATTATAAGGCCATATATCGGAGACTCGTTAGTAGTTATTTTGATCTACTGTTTTATAAAATCTTTTTTTGATACACCTGTATTAAAAACAGCCCTGGGAGTATTGTTGTTCGCTTATATGGTGGAGATACTGCAGTCTTTTGATATCATCACCAAACTTGGCCTGCAGGATATCGGATGGGCAAGGATAGTCATCGGAACTTCTTTTGCATGGATCGACCTGGTTGCATATACAGCAGGTATTGCCCTGGTTATTTGTATTGAAAAAATAATGGCTTCAAAAAAACGCAAAAAAGAAAATGCAGGAATAATATAGCTGTCAGCTTTAATTCGCAGGCATGCTGACAATGTATTTATCAAGCGTACAAAACTGGACGGTCGTCATGCTGATGGTAGCATATAACCGTTCAGTATTATTTAATATAAGTCCGCTGGTTCAATGTTCTTCGGCTACGGAGCGGAGGTACGTTAATTGGTACCAGCACTTTCCACGGAAGGGATGCAGATGATATAAGAAGTGAATTCAATAACTCAAGCTTTACAGAACTGATGAACAGGTATCAAAAATTTTATACGAGTTATTATGATGATA
>JAYURB010000624.1:0-2337 GCA_043756425.1 Bacteroidota bacterium | reverse complement strand
ATAGATTATATTTTTATGGCTTTTGCTCCCACTATTGCCTGGCTATTTATAGGAAGACTTATTGCCGGAATCACCGGCGCCAGCATGACAACAGCTGCAGCATATATTGCAGATGTTAGTCCGCCGGAAAAACGTGCACAAAATTTCGGCCTTATAGGAATGGCTTTTGGAATTGGTTTTATTATAGGTCCCGTTCTCGGCGGAATACTTTCACAGTGGGGACAACGCTTACCTTTCATGGCAGCAGCAGGACTGGCTTTAATTAACTGGCTTTACGGATATTTTATTTTGCCGGAATCGTTGCCGAAAAGTGATCGTCGTAAATTTGAATGGAAAAGAGCTAATCCAATTGGTTCACTAAACCATTTTAGAAAATATCCAATCATTCTTAGTCTTGTTGTTTCTCTTATCTGTATTTATCTCGCCAGTCATGCACATCAAAGCACATGGACATTCTACACCATGCAAAAGTTCGGATGGAGTGAGAAGATGGTTGGTTATTCATTAGGATTTGTTGGAATTATGATAGCTCTGGTTCAGGGATTATTAATACGTATCATTATTCCAAAACTCGGACAAAAGCGTTCCATTTATTTTGGCCTTGCACTTTATGCTATTGGGTTTATTGGTTTCGCTTTTGCAACACAGAGTTGGATGATGTTTGCTATAGTTATTCCATTTTCTCTGGGTGGCATTTGCGGTCCGGCTCTACAAGGAGTAATGTCAGGACAAGTTCCAAGGAATGAACAAGGCGAGTTACAAGGTGCACTGACAAGCTTGATCAGCGTTACCTCTATTTTTGGTCCGTTGATGATGACATACTTGTTTGCTTATTTTACTTCACCTCAAGCTCCTTTATTTTTTCCGGGTGCGGCTTTTGTCATGGGGGCATTCCTAACAGTTATTAGCGTCATCTTCGCTATGCGTTCGCTGGCAAAATTTTCGAGGCATGAAGATTTTTCTGTGATGAAAAAAGATAATTAATTGCAGTTTTTATTTAAATTAAAAAATTAATGCATTACGATAAACTTTTTTTCGATTGTCTTGTTTTCCAAAATTATTTTGAAAATATACACTCCTTCTTTTAGCTGTGAAGTATCAAATCTATATGATTTTGAGCGAATATTATTTCGCAAAATCAATTTGCCCTGAATATTAAACAAATCAATACTAAAAATTAATTTCGGAGATATTATCGTAACTGTTTCTGATGCAGGATTTGGCGATAAAAATATTTGATCTAAGTCCTGAACTTCATTGACTGAAATAAATTGTCCGGATTGATCTGATGTCATAAATTTACTACCGGCAGCATATCCAAAAACATTGTCAACAAAAGATATCATTGATAATGCATTAGTATCTTGCTGAACAAATGACTGTCCTCCATCAGAAGTATAAAACAAACCATGTATTGTAGCTAAATCAGTTGCTGTAATCCAGCCGTGCAATGAATCCTTGAAAAAAAAATCTATTACAAAGAATTGGGTATTTACTGAATCCCAAGAAAGCCCACCGTTTGTTGTTTTAAATAATTTAGATCCTGAGATAATAAATCCGTTCTGATTGTCAGCAAATGCAATTTTAGTAATATAATTTATATTGACTGAATTAAAAATATTAGTCCATGTCATACCTGCATCAGTAGTTTTAAAAACACTCAAACCATTTATCGCCCATCCGTTATTTTGATCAATAAAATAAAAATCATTAAAAGAATTAGAAGGTGAGCTCACGCCATTTATAGTATTCGGCAACCAAGTCACTCCACCGTCAACTGTATATGCATCAGAACGAACCCCATGTATTGAATCAGTAAAATTAATTGCTTGACCATAGGTAGTACCAATGTTTTGCACGGTTTTAAATAAATCATTCGATTTATGTACGGACCAAAAGTTTACTAGCCTTTCAGTAAAATAAAATAAACTATCTGATACAAAATCCACGTCACTCAAAGGATGATTCGACATTGCATGCCATGTCCTGCCACTATCATTTGTAAGATAGTAGCCCCCTACATATTCCTGATAAGGCCCGCCATGAAATGCTTCAACCATAATCAAGATCCCATATCTTCTATTGTTCATTTTCAAAATTTTATTTCTTTGTCCAAAAGAATTAGCTTCAAAATAGATATTATGCTTTGTTACTAAGGACAAGTTTTGAAAATTAGTTGATTTATAAGTATTCCCCTGACCAAAGAAAAAAATATTGTCATGGAAAATTTCGATTTTTTGATAAATGACCAGTGGGTTATCATTGAACGGCACCCAATTTAATCCTCCATCAATCGTATAGTTAATAATAGAATTACGACTTACCAAAAATCCAACT
>JAYURB010000623.1:0-5366 GCA_043756425.1 Bacteroidota bacterium | reverse complement strand
GACAGCCCGAAGAATGTAAAAGTTAATACTGGTAGTAACCGTGGGAATTTTTTAACTGGTGGAAATACTTATTTAGCTACCTTAGGCGGAAGAGTTGGAATTGGAAACTCAGCACCAAACGATAATATTGAAATAGGAAATTTATTTACACTTCATAGTCAAAGTCCGAATTATTGGATCGGATTCAATAATATTTATAATGGTTCCGACCAAAGAATTGTTGACGGATATGCCTCCAGGATAACCCTAGGAAATGGTGGAGATATTAAATTTGAAACAGCACCGAATGGAACAGCTACAAACCCAATATCATCATGGTCAGGAATGATAATCAGGAATGATGGAAAAGTTGGTATTGGAATTAGTTCCGCTTCAAATTGGGACCGAACATATAAATTATACGTCATAGACGGAATTAGAACAGAAAAAGTAAAAGTAGATGTTGCTAATATAGCATTATGGGCTGATCATGTTTTTAATAAAGATTATAAGTTGTTAAATCTTTACGAGCTTGAAAAATTCATAAATATTAATAAACATCTTCCAGGAATACCATCTGCCTTAGACGTAGTAAAAAATGGAATTGATCTTGCAGAAATGGATGCTAAATTATTAGCAAAAATGGAAGAGTATGCATTGTATTTTATTGAACAGAAAAAAGAAATCGATGCATTGAAAAGGGAAGTAGCATTATTTAGAAAAATGCGTTCAAAAATATCAAATTAAATTTAAATAATTACTGAGAGGACAAAATCATCCTTAAATGAATTCTTTACAATAAAGTAATTAAATAGCATAAGTTCAAATTCAAATAAATTTTCAAAACATTTATATAATTCAAAATGCAACATGAAAAGCATAAGATTATTTTTTAGTATTCTCTTACTTACAATTATTTCAAATATTTGTTTGGCTCAATGGAGCAATCTACAACAGGGTGTAATTGGCTGGTTAAACACTTTTTATGTTGACTCTGCAAGTAATCTTTTATTTGTCGGAGGAAATTTTGATACAGCCGGAGGTATGAACATTAACGACATTGCTACTTGGGATGGAACCAATTGGAATACTTTTGGCAATAACGCTGTTTTCTCCTCTCCAGGTAATGTCTCAGCTATTGTAAACTATAACGGAAATATTATTATTGGTGGAGACATTGATTCAATAGGTTTAGTGAAGGTAAATAATATTGCTCTTTGGAACGGCAATGATTGGCAGCCTATCGGAAGCGGTTTTAACGGGCCTGTAAGAGATTTAATAGTATATCAGGGAGAATTGTATGCCTGTGGTCAATTCTTATATTCTGACACAAATTATGTTGGATGTTTTGTAAAATGGAATGGGTTTAAATGGGAACAAGTTTCGCAATTGGTAGGTTATGCACACACTTTTACATTATATAATGGTCAATTGATTATTGGTGGGGCTTTTAGTGGTCAGATTAATCCAAACTTTAATAATATTGTTGCTTGGGATGGTAATGTAAGTGATACATCTTATTCAGGATTTAATAACACTGTTATTACATTAAAATCCCTTGAAGACACCCTTTATGCAGTTGGACAATTTACAGCCACATCTTTTAATCAATCCAATTATTTAAGTGTTTTTTACAATCACTCTTGGCACTCAATTGGAGCTCCAACCGGAGGTTCAAACTGGATTACTGATGTGATTAAATTTAACAACGAGCTTTACGTATGCGGCTATTTTTTGAATCCTCCTGATATATGTAAGTACAATGGTTCTGGTTTTGACTCGGTTGCGGATGTTCAAGGTTTTATAAGTAATTTGACTTTGTATAATGGAGCCCTTTATGCAGGAGGTTACTTTTCACAATTAAATGGAATAAATATTAATAGTATCGCTAAATATTCTAACTCGGGAAGTTCAATAGAAGATGAAAAATCTATTGAGATGAATATTCTATCAGTTTTTCCAAATCCAAGTCCTGATGCGAAATTTTTATTGTTTGTTAATTCAAAATTAAATAATAATATTGAGAATATTGAAGTATATAATATAAATGGTGAAAGAATTTATTTTCATAAATTTAACTTTAATATAATAGATGAATTTTCGCTAGAATTACCACACAAACAAGGTGTTTATGCAATTAAAATAAATTTATTAGATGGTAGAATTCTTACAAAGAAAATTATTATATTATGAAAAGTGTTATTTTAATTACTTTTATTTTATTATTCAATTCTATTTGTAACTCACAAGACATAATAAATTCATACATCGATTATGAAGGCCAGCCAATTAATAATCTAACTATAAATAATTATAGCAGTAATTCTTCTTCTGGAAGTTACAATGGAGAATACGAAATTCTTTTGGATCAATTTCCATGGGGTAACCAAGGATTTATTGAAGGGTCATTAACAAATCCGGCATTAAATTTGGATAATTTCGCTTTATCGTATCAAATAGAAATTGTATCGTTTCCTTTTGCAATTGATTGCGCTTTTGCTTCTGATTTAAATTTATCTGGGGGCTGTAGAGGTATGATTAATAGGGTTTTTACTTTACCCGAAGATGCCTATTATAATATTCAAGACTTTGTATGGAATTATCCGGATCCAATTAGCGGCCCTAACAATTCTATTTCAAATAAATTATACAATAAAACGCCAATGAAGCCTTTTCAGCGAAGCTTGGTTCATACGATTAGCGATCCTTCATTTAATAACTCATTAGTATCGCTTGCATTTGGGGCTGTTTCTGGGGCAAGTATTCCCCATACAGTCTTGCCGCACTCTATTTTCAAGCATACAATAAATATTCATTGTGGTATTGATATTAATTTAAGTCCTATTATAAGTTCTTTTTCATTTTATGTTGACCTCACAAGAGGAAGAATGCGAGAATACCCGTTTAGAGATAATACTACTGTGAGTGGAATTAATATAGTTGATCATGATTTATTAATTCGGCCACAATTAATACTGACTAGTACAGGAAACTATGAATTAAATAGTAAATCTAATTGCAATTATTCCAGGACACTGATTGGCGGAAAATGTTTTGACGGCATTACAATAGATGATCTGGAAGGGGTTACAATAAACTATACTCCATTTGATCCTTCTTCTGATGATTTCTGTGCAAGTATACCAACCTTGCAAAATGTTGGCTATGGAGATAGTTTTTATACTACTTCTTATCCAAGTGGTAAAATGCATGGATTACCCCTGGCTGACCATGCTTTAATTGCATATACTAGTATAAGAAATTTTGATGGAACAACCTTGGCTGGCTATAAAATAACAAATGGACTTTCTGCAATGGAAAAGTTAGTTCCCAACAATTCAATTGTTCATCAATATACAATTGATAAAAACATAAATCTTGAGTGGATCAACCCTGTTGAAAAAATCATTTACAATCCGTCAGAAGTAAACATAACAACAAACAATCTATATTTTCCGCCAAATTATACTTTTAAAACTATACGTGCCACATTCCCTTTCGAATCTGAAGTAGTGGAAGCAGAAAGCGATCCTAAAAATGGAGGTCCATTTACAGATCCAACAAAACAGGATGTTCCTGTTAAAACAGATTTGGTTAAGGAGTTTCATGTAAGTTCAGTTTATGATCCTACAAATACTGATTCAAAATTTGCATCGTTATATCATCTCATGAATGGCAGCAAATTAACAGTAGGGCCTTGCGTAAAAATATTTGATGCAACATTTGAAGTTAATTCCGGTTCTGAAATCGAATTTGAAAACTGGTCAACGAATCAGATTAATATTGATCGTTACCAGCTATTATTTAATGGTGGAACTATATCAAAAAGAAATGAAAGCTATTTCTTTCAAAACAGAGCAGAAACCCTAAAAATTCTAAAATGGAAGGCAAATGATTTTATTACTGCCGGAGAAGTTGTAGATCCTGATCCATCAAGCATCGTAGGCCAATATTCCATTGAAGCAGGTTCAGAAGTAAGTTTTATTGCCGGTAATTCAATAGATTTAATGCCCGGTTTTGAAGTTAAATCAACGGGTGATTTTTTTGCCTCTATTGAAGCTGTTGCTGTTCCGGCCTGTCCGCCATTTAAGAAAGGAAGAAATATTTTGAGAAATCAAATTGGTTCACAAAATTCATCAGAAATAGTTTATTTTACCTGTTCTCCGAATCCTACGTCATTGAAAACTTATTTTATGTTTGAATTAAATCGTAAATCAAAAGTTACAATAAAAATTTTTAATAGCCAGGGTGTAGAAGTAAGTGATGTAAGTAATGATAAATTTTTACCCGAAGGGAAATATTCAAATATGTTTAATGTTGAAAACTTATCTGCAGGGTTATATTTGGCGAGGTTACAAACTGAATTATCAGAAAGCACTGTTAGGTTTATAAAGCAATAAAAAAAATTATCTTAACTAATGGGCTTTTCAAATAAATTTATTTGTTAATTAAGGCAAAACTTGAATACAAGATATAATATAATTGGAAAAATAGATATTATGGCTTAACCAATAATAAACTTCGTAAAGCCCTTAAATTTCAACAACAATTCTCTCCCCCAAATAAACTAAACTTGCTTTCACCGGTGAATAATTCATTGTCCGCAGTACATCGGCATATCTCTGTACTTGTTCTTCGTGTTTCTTTTCCCGTTTTCCGGTTTTAAAATCGATAACGGTGGCTTCCTTATCTTTAAAAACTACGCGGTCCGGACGAAGAATTTCACCTCCGGGAAGAATAAACTCACGCTCGGAAAGACTTACAAATTCTTTATCAAAGTATTTTTTAATTTCCGGAACGGAAAGAACTTCCTTTATTTCTTTTTCTAATAATTTTTTCTCATCCTCGCCAATTAAACCTTTAAAAGCGATTTTACTTATTGAATCATCTACTTCATCAATGCTATTTATTTCAGCAAGTACCTGATGAACCAATATTCCATAATTGATCTTTAGCATGCGTTTATCTTCCAGCAATGAAAGAAGTTCAGTAGAGTGGGTTGTAAGTGAAAGTTTTTCCTGCCAACGAACAGATGGGTAGGAGGGCATTAGGACTTGCAAATGTTCATCATCTTTTTTCTCCTTTGATTTAGAATCCTCTACATTTCCACTTTCGAAAAGCTTTCCGTCAAATTCAGGTTGCATTGCTTTACAAGAACGACTAATAAGTTTTGAAACAGAGTTTAAATCTTTTCCCGGATCAACAGGACAGGTAATATACAATCTTTCTTCAGCACGGGTAAAAGCTACATAGAGTAGATTAAGGTTGTCAATAACTGTATGGTTTGTTTCAAGTTGATACGCTTCTTGAAAGTGGGAGTCAAGCAATCGTTTATTTGCGCTAACTGCAAGTAAACCAAGTTCATCGAATTCGCTGCCCTGAGTTTG
>JAYURB010000622.1:0-5367 GCA_043756425.1 Bacteroidota bacterium | reverse complement strand
ATCGGAAATGTCGGGTAAACCCCCAAGAGTGGAGTTGGCAATGGCAATGGTTTTTATTTTCATTGACAAAACAGGGAAGTAGGAATCCTGAGCTGAAGTATTAAGATTTTGAAACAAGAAAAACAAGATCAAACGTGAAAAAGTATAATTTTTCATGGTATGCAATATTTGAAACTTTACAAAGGTTATGTATAAAAAACTGTAATTGCTAGAGTTTTTTATCAAACCTTGAAAATTTAACAAATAACCAAATTCGGCAGGCTGATTTTATATGCTATGTAGGATATGCTTCCTATTAAACAAAAACACCAAAGTTAAGTTGTATGGAAAACCTATTGGGTTGAAGCAACGAGTGTTCTACTCACTTCTAAATTGCCTCAAAAACCTCACATCATACTCCGAAAACAAACGAAGATCTTTAACATCGTATTTCAGCATAGCTATTCTCTCAATCCCCATTCCAAAAGCATATCCTGAATAAACCTCCGGATCAATCTTGCAATTGATAAGAACATTAGGATCAACCATACCGCATCCCATAATTTCCAGCCATCCTGTATACTTGCAAACATTGCAGCCTTTTCCTTTGCAGATGTTGCACGATACATCCATTTCTGCTGATGGTTCTGTGAAAGGAAAATAGGAAGGTCGCAAACGAATTTTTGCATCGTCACCAAACATTTGTCGGGCGAAATATAAAAGCGTTTGTTTTAAATCGGCGAAAGAAACATCCTTATCAATATACAAACCCTCAACCTGATGAAAGAAACAATGCGCCCGGGCTGAAATAGCTTCATTCCTGTAAACACGTCCGGGAGCCAAAATCCGAATAGGAGGTTTTTCTGTTTCCATGATGCGGACTTGTACGGAAGAGGTATGTGTACGCAAAGAGATAGAATCTTTTTCATCAGCCTGTTCAATGAAAAACGTATCCTGCATATCGCGTGCAGGATGATTCTCCGGAAAATTCAATGCTGTGAAATTGTGCCAGTCGTCTTCGATTTCCGGTCCATCGGCTACTGTAAACCCAATGCGTCCGAAGATGTCTATTATTTCATTTCTTACTATGGAAAGTGGATGACGGGAACCGATTGAAATAGGTTCTGCAGGAAGCGTAAGATCCTGTTTTTTTCCGGACTGGCCGGAAGAAACATCATCAACATTATCCTGAAGAGTTAAAAGTTTTTCCTCCGCTTTTATCTTTAATTCATTGACGATTTGTCCGTACTCTTTTCTATTCGCCGGTTCAATATTTTTCATGCCGGCAAACAACTCTGCCAGTATACCTTTTTTGCCAAGGTATTTAATGCGGAAAGATTCAACTTCGTCTTTTGATCCGGCAGAGAAAGATTCTATCTCCAGTAAATAATCCTTTATCTTCTCTTGCATTATTTATTAAGCAAGGTCATTTTCAATATATAAACATTTTCAACAGGACGATCGCCTGCTTGAGGAGAGGTTTGAACTGTTGCAATTTTATCAATGATATTTAGACCTTCTAAAACTTCACCATAAACGGTATAAGCACCATCGAGCCACGGAGATCCGCCAACAGTAGAGTAAAGTTTTTTCTGGTTTTCAGAAAGTTTAAGTCCACGCTGCATTTCCAATGAGTTTAACTGCTCAGGAGTTAAAACCTGTCCCTGTACAATATAAAACTGACAACCGCTGGAAGCTTTTTCAGGATTTTCAGTGCGGGCTGCGCATAAAGCGCCCTTTTTATGAAAGATGGTGTCAACAAATTCAGCAGGAATTGTATAACCAATGTCGCCATTTCCAAGAGGAACACCGGGAGCAGCGTTTTTCGAAAGAGGATCTCCACCCTGAATCATAAAGTTGCGAATAACACGGTGGAATAATAAGCTGTCGTAATAATTTTGTTCAACCAGTTTCAGGAAATTATCTCTGTGTTTTGGGGTTGCATCATACAATTTAACCTTCATATTACCCATACTCGTTGAAATCAAGACCATTTTTTCTGTTGAAACGAGCTCCTTTTCTTTGCCTTTTGAGTTATCTGATTTTTTACCACTTTTCTGGGCAATGGATGTAACACTAATAAGTACAGATAGCGTAATAAGGGAAATTATTCTTTTCATTTTTTTTATTATTTTTATATCGTAATTTGCTACAATATTAACCAAAATCAAATGAATAATAAAGGAAACAGAAGCAATATTGGCTGGGTATTATTAGCTTTTTTTATTGCATTTTCAGCCTTTTCCTGCAAAAAGACAGGCCCTACAAAAGCTATTATTACTGTTATTGATTCAACAAGTGCTCCTGTTAAAGGCGCAAATGTCACCCTTTGGCAAGATACTGTTGTCAATCCCGTCAACGGTGTTCAATCCCAATTAAGGGTTTCCAAAACCAGCGATGCCGCCGGCAGAGCTGAATTTGATTTCCAATTGGAGGCCTTTCTAAACGTAGAAGTCACTAAAAGTAACGATACCGGACGCTCTTTTATTCGACTTAAAGAGCATGAGACGGTGTCGCAGACGGTGTCTTTGTAATTTGAGAATCCGATTGCTAACTGCTATTTAATATTTCACCCCTAAAGGGGTTTATTTTATTGGTCGCATTTAATTACCAATATTTTGTCCTTAAAGGGACTATTCAATTTTGAAGGGAATAAATATTTTTTTGAGATGGTAGTGATTAGTTAATTAACGCATTAGCTAATTAGATAATTCAAAGTACTCCACCACCGCCTGCTTCAACAACAAATCCTGTTCTTTTAAAGTCAGAGGAGGGAGTTTTTTTACGAGATTCCAATGGGGCCATCCGTCCTGATCGAGGCCAATAAGTTCATAATAGCCAAAAGTGCTTAACAAGCGGCAAACTGCAATATGCATGAGGTCCTGCTTTTCGTCTTTAGAAAATTTTTGGGGGCCTTTTCCCAGCTCCTGTACACCAATAAGAAATAGAATAGCCTGTAAATCCGGTGGTTCACCGTATTCTTTGCTAAGCTTTTGGGTTAAAGACTCCCATTTCTGTTTTAGGTTTTGTAAATCAATAGCATCCATTCGTCAACAAATATATTTACAATTTTGCCGGATTGTTACCTTTGCCGCCGTTTGTGAATATATTGAATGAGGGTTTATTTTATTAAAACAGTATTTTTTTTGCTATTAGTTGTTATTTCCGGGAAAATTAATGCCCAGGAAAAGACAGGACAGCCTATAGATATAGTTTTTTGTCTCGACTTGAGCAATAGTTCCAATGGTTTGATCGACCAATTCAGGAATCATCTGTGGGACTATTGGGACTTTTTTGCAAAATGTAAACCTCAACCAAATTATAGAATTGGTGTTGTTGCATATGCTCGTTTCGCATTTGGTAAAGGTGATGGATATTCAAAAGTGATAGCTGATTTGGGAAATAATTTTGATAAGCTTAGCAATATACTATACAAGATTCCTTCGAAAACTGAAAAAGGGGATAACTATGTTGGATCGGCCCTCAAAACATGCCTCCGGAAAATATCCTGGTCAAAAGATCCTGCTGCACAAAAAATTATTTTTCTTGTAGGAAATGGTAATGTTACAAACGGACCGGATGATATTGATGAAGTAGTTGATAAAATAGCTAGTGAAAATATCACCATCGTTCCGATTTATATTACGGCTGCGGGTGAAACAAAAGCAATACAAGGCTGGCAGCGTTTGAGTATGAAAAGTAAAGGTAAATTAGCTTCCATTAATCTTCGAAACATGTATTTTGACAGGCTCGATGGTTTCGATATCCATCGTTTTCGTGCATTAAACAGACGGTTCAATAGTACTTATCTCTATTATGGAAAAGAAGGTAAAACCAAAGCAAGAATGCTTAAAGAAGAAGATAATAATATCTACATAGCAAATACAGAAGGATTCAGATACCGTATTAAATATAAAATTTCAGAAGACTTTCAGCGAAAAAATGCATCCTGGGATTTGGTTGATTTATACTATAAAAATCCTGTTGCTTTCATGGGTATTGATAAAAAAACCATGAACGATACATGCAGGAAAATGAACAATCAACAATTGAAAGCCTATATCATTTATAAAAGATATGAAAGGAAAAAGATGGCTTCACTCATAAACGATATGCTAGTAGAGAAAGAACTGTACGAGAAAGAAAATGGAATTGCTCAATCGAAAAATATGCCTACTTTGGATACACAGAGTCTTAAAAGAATTGGAGAATTTCTAAAAGAAAAAGGTTGTGCTTGCGATTTGATTGGTTACAGTGATTGATTATTTTTAAAAAAAACTAAAATTTTATATGTCCGGTTGGAATAAATGGATCTTTGGAAGTCTTGGTTGGGCCCTGGGTGGACCGATTGGGGGAATATTGGGTTTTGCTCTGGGGTCCATAACAGAAGACACGGTTAAATTCAAGGTAACCGGTGGAAATACGCGAAGCTTTTTACCTAACGACTTCAGTGCGGCTTTGCTTGTGCTTTGCGCTGCTGTTATGAAAGCCGATCAACGCATCTTACGAACAGAGCTGGAATTTGTCAGGAATTTTTTCAGTCGCCAGTTTGGTGAAGAACATACAAGAGAACGCATGCTTTTGTTTCGTGAAATTCTAAAACAGGAAATTGTTATCGGAGAAGTTTGCGAGCAGATAAAACATCATGTAGATCCTGCATCACGTATACAGCTTTTACATTTACTTTTTGGTCTGGCTGCTTCCGATGGGCAACCTGCTGCCGCTGAAATTCAAATTATAAGTCAGATCAGCTATCTTATCGGTGTGAATTCGCGCGACTTTGAAAGTATTAAAGCAATGTTTGTTCAGGATTTCGATTCTGCATATAAAATACTGGAAGTAGAAAGATCAGCAACTAACGATGAAATAAAAAGTGCTTACAGAAAAATGGCAGTAAAATATCACCCCGATAAAGTCCACCACCTCGGACCGGAATATCAAAAAGATGCACAAGAAAAATTCAAAAAAATAAACGAAGCTTACGATAAAGTAAAAAAAGAGCGGGGAATTATCTGATCTGAGAGTAAGAATGAATAAATATTTTTCTTAATAAAATTTAAACAAACACATGTCAATCCTTGATATTATTCTGTCTATACTTCTTTTAGGAGGAGCTATTCGCGGATTTATTAAAGGCTTTATCTTTGAAATTGCAATTCTGGGAGTAATATTCGTTTTGTATTTTTTTGGTTTTCAGCTTGCAGATTGGGCTTCCGGATATGTCGGAAGGGTATTGGATGTAAAATCCGTTACATTACATTATGTTTCTTTATTTGTTGTTTGGATTGGTGTATCAATTGCTATACATTTCATTGCAAAATTACTTGAAGGGCTGGTTAAGATAGTGGCTTTGGGTATCTTTAATAAATTTGCAGGAGCGTTGTTTGG
>JAYURB010000621.1:0-2341 GCA_043756425.1 Bacteroidota bacterium | reverse complement strand
TGGGGCTGTCAGTTATAAACTCAACATTTGCAATTCTATTGGGCATTTGTACAAATATTGGGCTGACGTTTTTCAAATGTCCCACCATCGCCAATACGTAGCCGTTATGTGCCATATTTTTGGGCAGTCTCTATACTTTGAACAATTAGAAATATTTTTAGACTAAATAAAATTCATGAGCGAAAAAAAAACTGCAACGAAAGGACTGAAAAAAGTCTTAGGACTGACTTCTTTATTCATCATTACCATTGGACTGGTAGTTTCTCAAACATCAGTGGTTTCAATCTTACAGGGTGCAGGCTTAGGTGGAGGCACTTTTTTTGTTGCTATTCTTATTGCGTTTATTATTACACTATGCTATATTTCTACTTATTCCGAGTTATCCCTGATGATGCCCAAAGCTGGAAGTATTAGTACTTATACTGCTGTTTCCCTCGGTCATTTCGCAGCAATTATTGCTTCACTTTCAGCGTATGTTGCCCCCGCAATATTTGCAGCGCCTGCAGAAATGTTATTAATGCAACACGTGCTGGATACTATTGCGCCCGGTTCTTTTACAAACATTGCTTTGATATTATTATGGCTTTTCACAATATTGAATGTTTTAGGAATAAACTTATTTGCTTCCATACAAAGTATTATTTCCTTCACTATGCTGGTGACGCTGGTTGTAATTGGGGCTGCCGGAACATTTCACGCTTCAAATGAAATATCAACAGCACACATATTCACCGACATGTTTCATTCCGGCAGTTCTGTCTTTTCATTAATACTGGTTTCGCTCTGGCCTTTTGTAGGGTTTGAAATGGTTTGTGATTTAATTGAAGAAGCAAAAAACCCTGTAAAGCATATTCCTAAAGCAATGTTCATTGCAAGTATTGTTATGTTTTTTGCATATAGCCTCATCGCATTTGCTGCTATGAAACAGGTTCCTGCGTCAGAGTTGGCCAATACCGATATCCCTCATTTGGTTTTAGGAAAAATAATTTTTGGGGATGCCGGTAAAATAATTGTGATGGTACTCGCCATTACCACTACAAGCGGATTAATAAGTGCAGCATTGGCTGCGGTACCAAGGATGCTGTATGGCATGGCACATCATAGACAATTGCCGGTTATATTTATGATGCTCCATCCAAAATGGAAAACACCCTGGTTTGGTATCATTTTTCTTTCTGCATTAATTACATTGCCCGTATTGATTTTTGGTAAAAACCCTAATGCATTATTAATGCTCATTATTTCATCAGCAAGTTGCTGGCTGCTTACCTATATCATTGCTCATATAGATTTAATAGTGCTCCGAAAAAAATACCCTAAACATCAGCGTCCATTTAAGTCCCCTATGTTTCCATTACTACAGGTTGTGGGAATTGCAGGAATGGCATATGCTTTCTTTAATAATGCACCAACCCCGGAATTGCGATTGAAAGTATATATTAATACTGCCTTGTTTATTTTTTCAACAGCGGTATTTGCTTTTTTATGGGTTAAGTATAAAATGAAAAAAGGATTGTTTGAAGCGGAATCAATTGAACAAGCGATAAAAGATTAAATGAAGATTAAGGGCTGACTAGCGACAAAATACAGCACATAACATTAAGAACAATAGCCGAAAGCCCCCAGCAAAAAGCCCCCGATATTTAAACTATTACCGGGGGCTTTTGGTTATTGTTTGTTGACCGACACCTGGCAGATGCTCTTCTTGATTACTATAGGGAATTAGTAGGTACCCTTGTTATAAGCCATTGATTTTCAGTTTTAAAATAGTGTTCCAATTTATCCGTTTGAAAACGGTTAAAGCTATATGCTGTATTCTGAATACGAAAGGTATAGCATTTAAGAAGACTTGTACCTTCAACGAAGGTGTTGGTTCAACAAAAGATTTTGTGCAATTGGGGCATGACGTTGAAACAATCATCCGCTGTGCATATCCAGGCTTCATATTCGGCGGACGTAATTCTGTTGGGCAGTAGTTCTTAACTTCAACTTTTAGTTATAAATTTAGCTTCAGTCCCAGACGGACAGTTGGTCAATTCCCCAACTGCAGCAATACTCGATCGTTAGCGGTCATGCCATTTGACCCATCTTTCAATTTCAATTTGACAAAAATTTAATTTGACAATGTTGTCTAATTAGCTAACTTTGTGCTGTAGGTCAGAACTTCATTCGACACATATTTTATTACAAACATTACTTTCTGGAGTTCTTTAACGAACAGACAGAGGATGTACAAAGAAAGTTCAACTGGACATTAGAACTCATTGCCACTATTGACCATGTACCGAAGAAATATCTTCAACACATGGAGGGGACGATTGGGCTATATGAAATACGAGTT
>JAYURB010000620.1:0-5372 GCA_043756425.1 Bacteroidota bacterium | reverse complement strand
TACGTTGTCCGGTTTACCAATAAACTCTATGGTCTCATTAACCAGTGCCTTAACATCAAATCTGGATTCATCTCCCTGAACTTTATCTGCCTTGGAATAATCAAGAATTGCATTGATTAAATCTTCCATTCGCTTAACTCTTTGTTTGATCAATTCAAAATTTGCTTTGACTTCTCCTTTAAATGTATCTCCTGCATCTTCTTCAATCCATCCGGTAAGGTTGCCTATTGCACGCAACGGGGCTTTAAGATCGTGAGAAACTATGGAAGCAAACTTATCCAGTTCCTTATTTGTTTTCTCCAGGGAAACTGTGTACTGCTGCAACTTACGGTTGTTAATTTCCAGTAAATTCTTTTGTTGCGATATCCTTTCAATAATTACATTCTTTCCACTATTCAGATAATTGGATTGAGCTGCTACCAGAAACAATGCAAAAATAAAAGTGTTCAAAGCATCCTGATGAATTAAATGAATATTATTGTTGAACAATTCATAACTGGTGAATGTGGTGTACTCTGTAAGGAAGTAAAGAGCAACTACGTTCGTAATGGCAAAAAATGTAAACCATTTTCCTGACTTAGACCCGAGAAGCATAAAAGCTGTCATTATAATTACACACAAGTACATCGTACCTGTATTCATTATACCCCCTGCATGATATGCCTGTATGTGGACTGTTAAAAAGCTTGCAATTAGCGTTACAGTATAAGAGACAGGAAGCTTTTCAATTTTATTAATTAAAAGAAAGTTCCCGAGAATAATAAGGGAAACTGCCGTTAGCAATATTGACAAGAAACTGGTTTCCGAAAATGTTGCAGATATCTGAATGGCGGTAACAATACTGGCAAGAAAACTGGTATAGGAAAAAATACGAAACAGGGCGAATCTTTGACGTGACATTAAGTCGTCCTTAGGAATGCTATCATACATTTCCTTTCTTACTAATTTCCGGAATATCTTTTTCATATCAAGATAATTTATCTTATGCCTGATAAACGGAAGAAGAGTTCTTTGGATACTGAACTGTAAGATTCCAATATATATTTCATAAAACAGTCCTGAAAAGTCGAAAAAAAACAAGAAAAACGAATACTCAGTAAAATTTACCAAATTTTATGCTACTGTTTATTGAAAACCAATAAAAAACTACAAGCGTAATAATCTAAACTAATAAAATATTGAAATGGAGAAATATTTAAATATCCTTCTGGTCGATGATGACGAGGTAGATTGTATGAACGTTCAACGTGCATTCAGAAAAAGTAATATTGCTAACCCCCTTACTATTGCTCATAATGGTGTTGAAGCCCTTGATATGTTAAGAGGGACGAATGGCTGTGCTAAAATCGAACCCACACCCAGAATAATATTACTGGATATTAATATGCCAAAGATGAATGGCCTGGAATTTCTTAGGGAATTAAGAGCTGATAAAGATCTTCATAGCATAAGTGTTTTTGTTATGACTACGAGTAATGACGAAAAAGATCGATTCGAAGCATACAACAACAATGTTGCTGGTTATATAATTAAACCAATTTCTTTTGAAAATTTTGTAACAGCTGTTTCAACTTTAAATAGTTTCTGGCAGCTTTGCGAACAAATTTAATTTTCAGGCTACAAGTTTAAAATGTTTGTAAATTTCTGACATGCTAGATTTAGAATCTTCCAGTGCCAAAGGAAGCTGAACAGCTATTTCATTTAATAGATTTTCAATATCTTCAAAAGAATTCAACCTGTTTAATGGAATCCTTAGTCCTGTATTATTATAAGAAACACTTGGGAATACACTCAGATTAAAAAAGTATCCCCGGTTCATCAGTCTGCGTACCATATTATATCCAACCTCCGGTTTCCCAACTCCAATAAAGTTAATCGGTGAAATAGACTCACTGATTATAGGAAGACCAAGCTTTTTAGCAACTTTATTAAAAAACACAACTCTATCAGCCAGCTCTTCCTGTAGCGTGTAGATTTCATTGCTCAAGTGAATTTTTGCAGATTCAATTGTAGCTCCCAAAATCATAGGCGGCATTTGAATTGAAAAAATAAAAGACTTTCCTGTATTTTTAACTAGCTGAAAAGCTTTTTCATCTGGATAAATTAATAAACCTCCCGTTGTACCAAATGCTTTTGTCAGTCCGGTAGATAGATATAATCTTGGATGATACTCGCCCTGACTCATTATATAACCTGAACCGTTGGGTCCTGCCCAACTCATACCATGAATATCGTCAACATATAAATGCAATTGCTCATGTTGATCTGCTAATTTATAAAGTTCCTTAATGGGAGTAACATCACCTCTCATGGAAAAAACTCCGTCCGTCAAATACCAGATTTTACGATAATTATTTTTCAAAACCTTTATTCTGTCTTCAAGTATATCAATCCTGTTGTGACGTATCACTTCAGTATGCACCCCACGTGGCTTTAGAAACTCTACAGCTGTTTGTATGCTGTCGTGTACCTGTGCATCAAGAATTACTGCGTCATCGTTGCCAATCAGTAGTGGTATGTTTGTCATATGTCCAACTGTAAGCGACTGCAGCAATAATACCGGTTTGTTTTGAAAAATTTTTCTTAGCAAATCCTCTGACTCCTGATAGTAAGAAGAAGAGACATACGCACGCGATGATGAAAATTGTGTACCGTATTTTTCAATAGCAGAAATAGCTCCGGCTTTTAATCGTGCATCATGTTCAAGTCCTAAATAACCACAACTACCAAAATACAATAATTCATTTCCACGAATTGTTATGTGTCTTCCATCCAAAGACACATCTTCTGCAACGGTATGAACAATTCCTAATCGCGCAGCTATAGACGCTACTTGATTAACAATTTCAGTAACCATTTCGTGCTTATTCTTCAACTCTCCCATAACAAATAATTATATAAAATATGATAATTAAATAAATATAGGTTAATTCTATATTTTTTGCAAATAAACACAATAAAAAAAGCAAAAGGCTTAATAGTCAAAAAAAAAACCTGCCTAATTGGGCAGGTTTTATTGATTTAAATCAAAGAAATATTATCTGACTAAACTGACGTGTCCTACTATAACCTCCCTTTTTTCGTTCACATCAACCGTAGAAACACGGTAAACGTATACATCAGCTTGAACCGGTGAGCCATTAACTTTGCCATCCCAAGCCCCAACAGGATCGTTCCATTCAATTATTTTTAATCCCCAGCGGTCATAAATCTGAACCTTTACATCTTTTACATTATAACTGTAAACCCTGAAGTAATCGTTTTGTAAATCACCATTTGGGGTGAAAGCCGTTGGAATATAGATATTTGAAGTCGGTTTTATCTCAATTTTAAGTAAAGAAGAATCAATGCAACCATTGAAATTAATAGCAGTTAGCCATACATCATAAAACCCTGTTGTAGGATACATATGAGTTGGTGCATACTCTGCAGATGTGTCACCATCACCGAAACTCCAATGGTAAATACCTGTACTGCCGGTTTGATTAAAGAAACTAACCTGAGGGAAAATGTCACTGGATTCTGAAGAATTGGAAGAGAATGCAACATTTGGCAAAGCGAAGATAGCAAGAGCACTTGGTCGTTCCAATGTCGTAGTGCAACCGCTGTCAGTAGTTGCTGTAAGGGTAACCTGAAAACTACCTGAAGAGGCATATGCATGCTGTGGGTCTTGCACTGTACTTGAGGATCCATCCCCAAAATCCCATGAATATTGCACAATAGATCCTGTAACAGCCTGTGACAGGTCCTTAAGATTTACAGGATAACCTAAACAAGCATTCTCTGTTGAGAAATCAACCACAGGATTTGGTACAACACGAATTAACTTGTTGGTACTATCCGGACAGCCTTGATCACTGGCAATTTTTAACTGAATATTATAACTACCTGATTGTGCATATATATGCGAAGGGTTAGCACCTGTTGCTGAAGTGTTATCGCCAAAGTTCCAATTCCATTGAGCAATGTTACCCTGTGCTATTGTAGAACCATCGTTAAATTGAGTAGGCGTACCCTCGCAGGTATAAACAGCAGTGAAGTTTGCTTGTGGTAATGGATAAATATTTACCGGTGAATTGATAGAATCTATACATCCATTCAAAGACGTAACTATTAGTTTTGTATTGAACCCTCCATAGGATGAGTACTGATGAGATAAATTAGTAGATCCAGAAGTTGTATTATCACCCAAATCCCACGAATAATTTAAGTTAGAAGCATCACTAATCGTGGAATTATTTGTAAAATTAATAGGCAATCCGAAACAAACATTATTATGCGAAAATGAAGCAACAGGACGAGCCCATATATCTTGATTAATGTCTACAGTATCCGAACATCCTCCATTGGAATTAACAATTAGCCTGACATTATAATTTCCGGCATCACTGAATTGTACTTGTGGATTTTGATTAATAGAAGTTTGATTATTCCCAAAATCCCAATTCCAGTTGTTAATTGCACCTGTACTTACATTTGACAAATCCTGAAAAGTTACCAGATTATCTTCACAGATTGAACCTGAACTTGAAAAATTAGCAGTCGGAATTGAATTGACTACAACTGTAACTTCATCCACAGCAGAGCAACCGATTGCATCACTAACAGAAAGCAGATATGTTGTGGTAGCTACAGGTGTAACTGTAATGGAGGTGGTGTTATAATTACCGGGAGTCCAAATAATATTTCCGTTACTGACAGTTGAATTGATTGTAACAGATTGTCCGGAACATAACTGAAGGTCGTTGCCTGCACTAATTACCGGCATTGGATTTACGATTACAGTAACTGTATCAGTTGAAGTACAACCTGCAATGCTTGCAACTGTTACAGTATAAAGAGTACTCGAAGTAGGATTAACATTAATATTTTGGCCGGAGATATTACCCGGATTCCAGGTATAATTTGTTCCGCCATTTCCTGTAAGATTAGCATTTGTTCCTTCGCAAATTGTTTGATAAACACCGGCATCAGCAATGGGTGCAGGATCAACATTAACCGTTGCAGTAATACTATCGGTGCATCCGTTAATATCAACAACTGACAGGGTATATGTAGAGGTAGTCAAAGGATTTACTGTAATAGATTGAGTATTCTGACTATTACTCCAGGTATAAGAAACAAATCCGGAAGGACCATTTAAAGTAGCCTGTGTGCCTTCACACATAGAAGCAGGAGCCACATTTATAACCGGATTAGGATGAACAGTAACATTTTGTTGAATCTGATTCTGACATCCTGCAGCATTGGTAACCGATAGACCAACAGTAAAAGAACCAGGACCGGTAAAACTATGTGATGAATTCTGCGAACTACTGGTATTCGAACCGCTGGTTGGATCACCAAAATCCCATGCCCAGGAATTTGGAGTA
>JAYURB010000619.1:0-2350 GCA_043756425.1 Bacteroidota bacterium | reverse complement strand
GCTAATGGCGACAGGGCTGAAATAAAATTTGCAACGCAAACAGAATACGATAACGATTATTTCACTATTGAGAAATCGGAAAACGGAGGAATATTTACAGAATTTGCATGCATTGAAAGTGCAGGCGGAGCTACACTGGGAAGTTTATATAGTATAACAGATATGAAACCGGGAACGGGAATGACATTTTATCGACTGAGGCAAACTTCTGATAATGGACATTCATCATATATTGGATTGGAAAAAGTTATCATGAATACGAATGAAACCAATCTATCACTTTATATTGATCATATAGGACCTCAACCTTTCGATAAATATTTTACAATTGGATATTACTCCGATCGCGAAGGCGGAGTTGCTGTAGAAATTTTTAACAAGACCGGAAAAAAAATCTACAAGTCATATACTACTGCAAGCCGTGGCTACAACACATGTAGGTTTACACAAGGTGCCGAACTGATACAAAATGAATATACAGTCAGAATTGCAAATTCATCAGGAGCATACACGAAAAAAATTCAAAAGAAAATATAAGTAACTATTACTTGCCCTGAAAAGACTTCATATTATTGAAGTCTTTTTTTGCACAATAAATTGCAACAAAAGGTATCCGGCAGTATTTCTATTAATCCTTGATGTAGATAAGTTTGTAACCAGAGACAATCCGGTAAGGAAATAATAACAGGAAGCTGGAACGATTTTTTTACATTTGTATAAAATCAGAAGTAAATGTCATTTTCGAGAAATCCCTGGTATTATAATTTTGCCGTCAAACTATTCATATTTATTGCCGTCGTTACTGTATTAATTGCCGGGAGTGCAATATTTATTCCTCTCATGATTGCCATCTTCTTTACCTTTCTTTTGTTACCTGTTTCAAGGGCATTGGAAAGAAAAAAAATCCCGAGATTTATAGCAATTTTAATCAGTATTTTCATTGCATTATTTCTATTTAGTGGAGTAATCTATTTTTTCATCAATCAGTTAAACAGTTTTCGTGACGATTTACCGGAGATACAAAATCAGCTTTTGGCAAAAGGAGGCCAGATACTTATCTGGACAGAAGAAATAACTGATATTTCACCGGATCGACAAATCGATTGGCTAAGAAATAAAGCAACTGAATTTGCTAAGGATGGACCGACAGTCATCATGGGCATATTTTCAACAACAGGTAATTTCCTTGCCCTCTTTGCACTTATACCCTTCTACATTTTTTTCCTCACTTACTTTAGGGAAAAATACAGACGATTTATCATTTTGGTTGATAAACATAATCATCGCCGGACACTTGACATCATTAAAAAAATATCATTTGTGTCGCGCAATTATCTTAAAGGTGTTTTTCTGGATGTTTTAATATTGTCTATTCTTGGTTCAGTTGGCTACCTATTGCTTGGAATTAAGCATGCTATTCTTTTCGGAGTGATGGCGGCTATATTAAATATTATTCCATATATCGGTGTCCTGATCGGAAGTTTGTTGCCCATTTTAATGGCTTTAATAACAAAGGATGAAATCGGGTATGCAGTTGGTGCTGCAAGTGTAGCAATAGCTGTACAATTCATCGATAACAATTTTATTTCGCCTTATGTTGTCGGATCAAGCGTCAGTATTAATCCATTAACAGCCATAATTGTATTGCTTGCCGGTGGATTATTATGGGGAGTTGCAGGAATGATATTGTCCATTCCATTGGCAGGAATGATGAAGGTCGCTTTTGATAATATTGAAACATTAAAACCCTATGGATATTTAATCGGGGAAGAAGTGAACTTCAAAGGCAAAGGTTTTTTCAATTCGAAGGTTTAAGAATACATTCCGGCGATGATGGCATTAGCAAATGAATTTTAATTTCTATCTGCTCCTATTCCTTAATCAGAATCCTGCCTTTTGAAATTCCTTTTTCGTTTTTTACAGAAACAATGTAAATGCCAGGGAAAAGTTCCTTTGTATCTAAATTGTTTACGGTCAAGTTTACAATGACAGAGAGAACAATTCTTCCTAACACGTCAGAAAAAATTATCTCTGAAGATGACAAATTTTTCCCATCAAGTGTAATTGTTAATTTGTTATTGAATGGATTCGGAAATGCATCATAATCACTTTCAGTTTTTTCAATAGTATTTATTGACGAAAACAGACAGGCATTATCGTTTGCAGGATTTATTGAATTTTGAATGAGTCCAAAACTGCTTATCGGAAATCCAGAAGATACGGAAAAAACAATTGGCTGATATAGCATAGCTATATTGCTGTCGACAGGCGTAGCTGAAGACTCATGGCATCCAGTCAACCCATCAATGTCAGTTTTAACAACAAGCATCTGAGAACTGTCATTAACAAG
>JAYURB010000618.1:0-2352 GCA_043756425.1 Bacteroidota bacterium | reverse complement strand
TTCTGAAAGATAAAATTAAGAACCTAAACTACTGGAGTCTATAATATGAAAATTCTGGTTACAGGCGGTACCGGCTATATTGGTTCTCATACAGTAGTTGAATTATTAAACAAAGGTTATGATGTTGTTTTGGCTGACAATCTTAGCAATTCAAGAATTGAAGTTATTGATGCATTAAATAAAATTACAGGCAAAATAATTCAGCTGAATCAAATCGACCTCTGCGATAAAAAAGAAACCGAAAAACTTTTTGACAACCATAAAATAGATGCTGTTATACATTTTGCTGCTTATAAAGCAGTAGGGGAATCCGTCGAAGACCCACTTAAATATTATCATAATAACCTTTATTCTCTTATTAATCTTCTGGAAATTTATAAAGAAAAGAATCTCGATAATTTCTTGTTCTCCTCTTCCTGCTCTGTATATGGCCAGGCCGAAAAACTTCCGGTTACTGAAAATACAAAACTTAGCGTGGCTGAATCACCCTACGGAAACACCAAACAAATTGGTGAGGAAATACTAAGAGATACTATTCATGCAGAAAAATTTAATGCCATAGCATTACGTTATTTTAATCCGGCAGGTGCGCACGCAAGTGCTTTAATTGGCGAATACCCGCTTCAGGCGCCAACAAATCTGGTTCCCGTCATAACTCAAACGGCCATTGGGAAACGTCTTAAAATGACTGTACACGGAAACGATTACGACACGTTTGACGGAACTTGCATTCGCGATTACATACACGTTGTGGATATTGCAAAAGCACATGTTCTGGCTGTAGAAAGACTGATGAACAAAAAAAACAAAAACAAATTCGAAATATTTAATTTAGGATCAGGCAATGGAAATTCAGTAATGGAATGCATACAAACATTTGAAAAAGTAACCGGTAAAAAATTAAATTACAAAATCGGACCACGCCGCGCCGGCGATGTCGTAAAAGTCTGGGCCGACACATCACTGGCAAATAAAGAACTCGGATGGAAATGCACAATGAATCTCGAAGATATTATGCGTACTGCCTGGGCCTGGGAATTAAAGTTGAATGAAAAATAATTTTCAATAAAAAATGAAAACATTTCAAAAAAATATCATGGTTACCGGTGGTGCAGGTTTTATCGGCTCACATGTTATCCGTTTATTCGTCAATAAATATCCTCAATACCGCATTATCAACTTGGATAAACTTACGTATGCAGGAAATCTCACCAATCTGAAAGATATTGAATCTAAAGAAAATTATTTATTTATTAAAGCAGACATTAATGATGTTGCAGCGATAAGCAAAGTCTTTGCTGATTATGCAATAGATTCAGTCATTCATCTGGCTGCTGAGTCGCACGTCGACAGAAGCATTTCAAATCCCATTGAATTTGTAATTACCAATGTAGTTGGAACAGCTAATCTTTTAAATGCTGCGCATTCGTTTTGGAAAAATTCCAATGGAAATAAAAATCTGTTCTACCATGTATCAACGGATGAAGTATATGGATCCCTTGGTTCTACAGGACACTTCACGGAAAAAAGTCCGTACGATCCGCACAGCCCCTACTCTGCTTCCAAAGCGGGTTCTGACCATTTAGTCAGGGCATACTATGATACATATCGATTACCTGTTGTAATTTCAAATTGCTCTAACAATTATGGCTCTTACCAGTTTCCGGAAAAGTTGATTCCTCTTGCTATTAATAATATGAGAAACAGTCAACCGGTTCCTGTGTATGGAAAAGGTGAAAACATCCGTGATTGGCTCTACGTAGAAGATCATGCAAAAGCCATCGACCTGATTTTTCATCAGGCACCTGTAGGAGAAACATTCAATATTGGGGGAAATAATGAGTGGAAAAACATCGATCTCATAAACCTGCTTTGTAAAATAATGGATAAAAAACTTAACCGACAGGAAGGGACTTCAGCAAAACTCATTACCTATGTTAAAGACAGAGCCGGTCATGATCTCCGATATGCCATCGATTCCTCTAAACTTCAAAACGAACTTGGCTGGAAACCTTCGCTTCAGTTTTCAGAAGGACTTGAAAAAACCGTTGAATGGTACTTAGCAAATGAAGAATGGCTAAAAGAATTGACTTCCGGCGATTATCTTCATTATTACGAGCAGCAATACGAAAAACGATAAGCCTTTTCAAAAAGCAAAATCAATTAGTAAAAACGAAATTAACACATCACCAACGAAAAACTAAAAAATCCTTCCTAATATTATCCTGAACATTCCATTATCTTTGCCTAAAATAAGCACATGCTTTCTTTTCATTCAAATAACTTAAACAACTACTCTTTTCTTGTTACAGGAGGGTCAGGCTTTATTGGCTCTAATATTGTTGAGTACCT
>JAYURB010000617.1:0-2354 GCA_043756425.1 Bacteroidota bacterium | reverse complement strand
AAATGTGGTGCAGCAATAAATTTGTTCACACTCGATAATAAAATAAAATTTGATATTAATACAAAGGGAGCACAATTGGGAGGGGTACAAATTTCTTCTAAGTTAATGGATTTAGCCTCGTCCGTTCGACCTTAAATATTTTCACATGAAAACAAATAAATATAAAATTGATCTTGAAATATTCATTGTATTTCTGATAGTTATTGGTATTTCTGTTTTTAATGCAATATTTTCTACCAATAATATTGCCCGTAATCAAAGCTCTGTAAACCAGATTATGGAAACAGAAATACCCTCCTTACAAAAGTTGGAGGAAATGCGGCTTCTTATTAATCAGTCTGTATTGTATACAACTCGTTGGGTTTACCTTCCCAACAGTCTTGAAGACAAACAAAAGCTAGACATACTTCAGCGAATTGATTTTCCAAATCTGAGAAGTGCAATTCTTAGATATTCGGAAAAGTGGAAGAACCCTGTGCTGGAAAAAAGTATTTATGCAACCATAAGTGGATTTGAGGATTTAATTCAAGAGCAAAAAATAATAATGCGGCAGATGTCGGATTTCGACGATTTTGAAAATCCGGAAAAGCATTTCAAATCGGAAGAGCTTCTGGAGAATACAATCGTTCCACACAGTAAAATTTTAATTAGTGAATTAAACAAAGCGATTCTTCAAAAGCAGTATCAAGTTGATTTCCTTCATGCAAGTATTGAAGATTCTTCAAGGTCCATGCTGCTCAGTATTCAGGGAATAGCCATATTAATAATTATTGTTATTGTCATTGCTTCATTTTATGTATCCAAGAGGATGATTATTCCGATAATGAAGCTGAAGAATAAAATACTTCAAATGGGCAAAGGAGAAATTCCAATAATCGAAGGTTTGAATGAAGGAAATGCTGTCGGTTTGATGACAGAGGCTGTTCAGAAACTTGCAGAAAGCCTCAGAAAGACAACTCAGTTTGCTCACAAAATTGGTTTTGGAAATCTCACTGCTGAATTTCAGCCGTTGAGCGAGAAAGATGAATTGGGAAATGCTTTGTTGCAGATGCGTAATAGCTTGCGAATTGCAGACGACGAAAACAAAAAAAGACTTGCCTTTTCTCATTTTACTGAAAAAATAAATCACGCTCTACGTGAGAATGTTGAAAACATTGATGAATTATCTAACCAGATTATTTCTATTATGGTAAAAGCCCTTAACGCTTATCAGGGTGGCATTTATTTAATTGACGAATTGGAGGGTCATGAAAGTAATGCAATAAGATTACATGGTGCTTATGCATTGGAAGGCGTTAAAAAAGCGAAAGAATTTATTGATAAGGAAGAGGGGCTTATTGGACAGGTAATAAAAGATGGCGAACCCATTTATCTGCGGAATGTTAATAATGGAAAAAAATTAATTTATTCCGGATTCTCCAGTTTTGCCCCATCCCATGTATTGATAGTGCCGCTTAAGCACCAGAATCAAATTTATGGTGCTGTTGAGATTTCAGGTTTTGCTGATTTTAAGGATTTTGAAGTTGAATTTATTAAAGGAATTGGTGAAACAATAGGAACAACTATTGCCAATGTAAAGGCGAATACTCTAACACGTCAGCTTCTTAATGCTACACGAGAACAAGCTTCTAAATTAGCGGTGCAAGAAGAAGAATTGCGACGTACTAATAATGAACTTTCCAATCAGAGTAATTTATTACAAGCTTCGGAAGAGGAATTAAAACAAAGTAACCTCGAATTGAAAAGGAAAGCTCGCGAGTTGCAGCAAAAGAATGAAATTAATGAACAGGCGCGTGAAGCATTAATTATAAAAGCAAATGAACTTGAAGTAAGTAATAAGTATAAGTCGGAGTTTCTAGCTAATATGTCTCATGAGTTACGTACTCCGCTCAATAGTTTGTTAATTCTTGCAAGACTACTGGAAGAAAATAGGGAAAAGAACTTAACACCTAAACAAAGAGAATATGCAGGCGTAATTCATAAGTCAGGGAAAAATTTATTGTTGCTAATCAACGATATATTGGATCTTTCAAAAATTGAGGCCGGTAAAATGCAGGTAATACCTGAAAGTACAATTATTAAACTTGTCAAAGATGATATTAGAATGCTTTTTGAGGAATTGGCAGTTGAAAAAAAGATAACTTTCCAAACCTTTATAGATCCAACCCTTCCTGAAACATTTGTTTCGGATAAAGTAAGGCTTGAGCAAATAATAAAGAATTTATTATCAAATGCCTTTAAATTCACTGCTACAGGTGGACGAATAACATTTGAAATCAAAAGGCCGAACACAAATATTTCATTTACAAATCCGAATTTAAGGGATAACAATAGTATTATTGAATTTTCAGTTA
>JAYURB010000616.1:0-2357 GCA_043756425.1 Bacteroidota bacterium | reverse complement strand
AGTCAATATCCATGATGCTTCCGAATTCAATACATTAAGCGGCAGTATCATTGCCAGTCGTCATATTGGAATAGGTACCAGTTTAAGCGGCGGAGCTTTAAATATTTTCAGGGATACCCGCACCGATGCGGGATCCAGTTTTTATCTTGCACTTAGTCATGCATCGCAACGTATTCAATCAAAAACCGAGGGATTCTCGGGATTAAGCTATACAATTGGAGTGGGAAGCGGACGATTTTATGATAAAAGTCCTAAGGATATCTCTACAGGTAAGAGTAAACATGGTACAGCAGCATTTGCCAATCTTTCTTATGAATTGGCCAGGAATCTGAATGTAATTGCAGAATGGTCTGGAATAAATTTGGGTATGGCACTGGGTTGGAGACCATTTTTCTCCAAAAATTCTGGGTCTGTTGGCGGACCAGCTTTAACTCTTGGAGTTGCCGACCTTACAAGGTCGTCCGGAGACAAGCCCCGATTAATTCTTAGCTTGAGCCAATCATTTTCGCTTTCAAAAAAAGGAAAGAGTGATGTGCAGAAAAATAAGAAAGAAAATACAAAAGATCTTTCTAAAAAGATTGAAAAAATAAACAAAAAAGTTGAAAAAGCTAAAACAGCTGACGAGGCGGATGATGCTGTTGTTTTAGCTGAACTTGCTTACCAGGAAGCACAACAATTATTGGCGGATAAAGGGGGTGATTATACCCGCGCAGCCAAGCAGGTGCTGGATGAAGCCAGAGCGAAGGCCAGGGCATTAAAAGCTGCAGAAGCTAAAGTAAAAACAGCAGAAGAAGCAGTAAGTGCAGCTAAATTGAGAGTAGAGGCCGCAAAAAAATTAGAAAAAGAAGCAAAGGATACCTATAAAGAAATAGTTACCAAATTTGGAGCTAATTCACCTCAGGCTAAGGTGGCAGTTACAGCAGTTTCAAAGGCTGAAACGGCTAAAAAATTAGCTGAAGACGCTTATATAGAAGCTGAAAAAGCGTTAAATGCGGCTAAAGAAGCGCTGAAAAATCCTAAATTCTTTTAACGGCTATTAGTTTCCATAAAATAAATTAAATATCATGAAAAAGCTTGTTTTGTTTTTCATTATTTGTTTCAGTGTAATGAAAGGCTTTTCCCAGTTTAATAATCTTTCTGACTTTAATGTTCCAGGTGTTTTTCCGGGGGGCGGGCGTATAGTAATTAATGGTGATATTGGAGCAATAGAAATTACTACATCTGGTGAAAACATAATAGCAAGAGCTTTTGAAAGAATTTTTGCGAAAATAAATACAGCTACAAATAGTGAAGAGGTTAAAGAAGCAATAAAGGAACTAAAAGCAATTTGGAAATCAATGGAATCTTCCGAGAAAGCAAAATTTAAAACCGCATACAAACAATTAAGAAAATATGCCAAAAGCAGGCGCAAGATTCTTAGAGGGCAAGAAAGAAGAAATAGGTAAATTCTTAATAAACATCTAACAAATTCTAAATACAATAATAGCTTAGCGCTGTTTAGTCAGAGCACTTTTAGTGTCCAAATACATTCTATCTGAATATTCAAAAGAATTTTTTCAATTAGTTTTATTTAGTAATTCAGACACAACAATTCTTGGAAGAATCTGTAAATAATTTATAATAAAAAAAGACCCGTTTTTCTTTACAAAGAATAAAGAGTTTTAAAATTCAAAAAATTACGTTCAGCATCAATGTATCCTGCATGTTGTTCCCGAACTATAAATGAGTAACAGCTTTATCAGGAAGTGAAAATATTCCGTTTATTAAGAAACCCCGCAAAAAATATCCACCTGCTTGTCAAAAATCACGCACTGCGCGTATATGAAGTTCAAGTGACCTGGAGTTGAGATCCTTATCACCATCGCTGAAATTTATGTTCCAGGCATCTTTGGATAACACGGTAACTTCCTCATCCTCCACCGAAACGCTCCAATAACCATTGCTATTAAAACCTCCGACAACTTTTCTTTGATGATACAACAGATATAATTTCCTTTTTTTATTTAGTCAAAAAATAAACCGTGCAAATTTTTAAACAAGATCAGTCCTTAACCGTCAACATCTCTTTTAGTTTAATATCTCTTGAAGAAGCCCCAACCATAATCCTGAAATCACCGGGTTCAACTATTTGTTGCAAATTTATATTCAACATTGATAGCATCTCGGGTGTAATGGCAAACGAAACAATTTTCGACTCGCCGGTTTCTACATGAATTCGTTGAAATCCTTTTAGTTCCATTACTGGCCTGGCTACAGAAGAAAGCTGATCACGTATATACAATTGTACTACTTCGTCGCCCTCTCTTTTGCCACTATTTTTTATAGTAAACGATACTGTGGTGGATTCATTTTTATTA
>JAYURB010000615.1:0-14006 GCA_043756425.1 Bacteroidota bacterium | reverse complement strand
CTGCAGACGGAAACGTAACAGTTCAGGGTTCCAGTGCCGGTTGTACCGGACTTGTGTCAGCGCCTCTTGTTATTCATGTCGGTACTGTTGGAATAAATCAAAACGATTTTGCGCCAAGTATAAATATTTATCCAAATCCTTCCAATGATAAGTTTATTCTTAATACAGTTGGAAAAGGAAAATTGAAAATTACTGTTACAGACGTTCTTGGTCGTGAAGTATATTCAACAGAGATTACAGCAAATGGTCCAATAACTCATGTTATTGATCTAAGCGGTCATGCTAATGGATCTTATACATTAAAGCTGCAATCTGAAAATAGCAGGATAGTTACTACCAATTTAATTAAACAATAATCTTATTTATTATTAGAAAGGCTGTCCCAAAAGGACAGCCTTTTTTTTTCTCTTTTATTCCGGAAGAATACATTAACCATCCTTTTTATTTTTTGCTAATCCGTTTTGAAGGCTTAATGCATAACTTCTGTATTGAGGATACCAGCCCCATAAAATTTCCATATAGATAATCCTGTTGTTCCAAAGAATTAATCATTTTGACAAAATTGCACATCAATGCTTCCATTCGAAAGAAAAGCAAATTCGATATGATTAAGTAAAGTTTTTATTTAATTTTTATTCTAAGTACTAAAGAATCTCCACCAAAGCATCCAACGAAGAAATCTCATACGTCGGTTTTTCACTATGAGGTACTTTAGCCGGATTAAAATAAACAGTATCCCAGCCTGCCTCCTGCGCTCCAAGTATATCAACAATAAGTCCGTCGCCAATCATTACACAATTTTTGTTTTCCGCTTGTGCACTTTCTGAAGCATAATTAAAAATCCTGATGTCAGGCTTGCGGTAACCTGTATGTTCACTGATAATAATATTGGAAAAGTATTTTGCCAGATCCGCTGCTTTTAATTTAATGCTTTGAGCTTCTTCAAAACCGTTGGTAATGATGTGTAATGTATACTTCTCTTTCAAAAAAGTTAATACTTCATGGGCATGGGGAAATAGCCAGGTTTTGGTTGGACTGATTTTAATATATTCTTCTGACAATTCCCTAGGTGCAAGTTCAGCATCAAGTCCAAGATCCCAGAATGTTAATGAAAAGCGTTTATCACGTAAGGTAACTTTGTCAATTTTTCCCAGCCTGTATTGTTCCCACATCATTTCATTCCTGTTTTTGTATTTATCTAAAAATATTTCAAAAGTAGGAACACCTAGATCTTCGAGATTGTATTTGTGAAAAAGTTCATGAAGTACTTCGGCCGAATTGCGGTCAAAGTCCCATAAGGTATTGTCGAGGTCGAAAAATATATCACTGTATTTTTTCATCGTATCAATTGCTGTATACTTTGTATATGTGTCAACTGGAAAATTGTTGTTATCACAAGCGACCAGGCTGTAATCGATATGAACATATAAAGTAAGATTTTCTTCCTGTTCTTTTCCAGGCGGGTCATGAAGAACGTACCAATGGGTATGGAAAAAATAATCGGTGTGAGTCCTGCAAGCCCTACCAGACCATACCTCTTCCATATTCGAACTATTCTTCTTGATTGTTTTGAGAAAATCTTTTTCTGAGGAAGGTTGCGTTCTATATATTGATAATGAATTTCGAGATGTTCAGGTACATCGGCTACAGGTTCTGAGAATATATTTGATCTGCGGATTTTTCGCTTAAAAAAGTAAACATTGATTTTATGAAACATATCAATAAGCCATTCACTGATATGCATAAAAATGGTCACTCCGATCATTCCTCCCATGATGGAATAAACGTTGGTTTCAAACCAGGTGAAATCGTAATTCTGATTTAAATATGCGAACGAGGGGCCAAATGAAAACTTAATACTGCTTATTAATATCAATGTCATTATTTTTAAGAAATTTTCCAAAGGAGTCTGTTCAAATGAAACTTAAATTACATTTTATTGCCAAAAGCCAGATCTCCTGCATCACCTAGTCCCGGAACAATATAAGATTGTGCCGTAAGTTCTTCATCAATAGCCGCACACCAAATAGTAACATTGGCAGGGAGATTTCTTTTTACATATTCAACTCCCAGTGAACTTGCAAGGGCGCCTACGATATGCGTATGCTTTGGCACACCTTTTTCCAGAAGAGCTTTATAAGTCATCACTATAGAAGAACCCGTAGCCAGCATTGGGTCACAAAGAATTAACTCCCTGTTTTCAATGGAAGGACTTCCTATATATTCCAATTTGATATCAAAAGTACCGTCTTTGTGATGACGTCGGTAAGCACTTATAAAAGCATTGTCTGCCTGGTCAAAATAATTTAGCAAGCCATAATGCAAAGGTAAACCGGCTCTTAAAATCGTTCCTACTATTGGTTGGTCAGCTAGTACTGGCACTGTAGCTATTCCTAAAGGGGTTACGACATCTCTGTTTTCATACGTTAGTGTCTTGCTGATTTCATATGCAAAAATTTCCCCAAGGCGTTCCAGGTTTTTTCTGAAACGCATTCTATCTTTTTGAATCTGAACGTCGCGCAGCTCAGAGACAAATTGATTTATAATTGAATTATTTAAACTTAGATTATGTACCATAGTAATTTATTTTAAACGGCGGAGGATAAGCGGTAATGTGTTTCTTCTAATTTGTAAATATACAACTTCCTTTGAACCGAAGCTTTTATAAAATCGGGCCAGATTTGGGTCCATGGATCCTTCAAAATCAAGATACTTATTTTCACCACTATGATCATGGATAAAGGAATCGATTATTGCACTCATGGCTCCCGTTTCTTTCGCTTCAGCATTGGTGGCTGAAAAGAGGAAAATGAAGGAATGGTAAGAACGGATAAAAATTGCTCCTGCCAAAAGAGTACCTGATGGATTTAATACGCTTTTAATTTCCAGCAACCCTTGTTCTTTTGCAGAAGTCAGTAGTTTTTCTAAAACTAAATAATCCTTGGCGTTCAGGTTCTTTACTTCATCCCCTTTGTTTTGCCTGAAGAGGTTTACGATATCCTGAAATGAGCTATCCTTTGTGATTTCCAGAGAATTTTTTATTGCCTTTTGTATATTTCTTCTGGTGTTTTCTGAATAATTCGCTTTAATTTTTTCATAAGAATCTGAAAGATTAAGATGATGCGTTAAGCGAACTGTTTTTGAAACTCCTTTCGGGAATTCAGCTTTGTTTAATTCGTTTAACTGAATTTCAACAAGCTTAAAATTAACAGGTATGTTATTGATAAAATCGTTGATCCTGCTTTCAGTAGGTGCTTCTGTTCTTCCAAAAACTCCCAGTTGCTGCGTAAAATAAGGCTGAAAGAGATAATTAAAGCCCCATTTTTTTCTTCCGGTAAGCGGGAAAACGAAGGAGTAATCATCTTCAATTAATGCTTCCCAATGAGGCGAAACAATATCCAGATACCAGCTTGCAGCATAAATTAATCCATGAGGTGATGCGGAAATACATTCATCCCATTTGCTTCGGTTAATTTCAGTATGCTTTATGTGTCGAATCAATTAATGTGCAGCTTTTAGTACATCTTCGTAAACATCCTGCCATCCTTCCCATGGCTTGCGTCCGCTAATGGATTCGTTGTGCCATAAAGCAATGAATGTTCCGTTCACTGCTTTCACTTCTTTGATAAGCGGTCCAACGTAACTCATTGCTTCCGGCGGTTCTATCTTCATATAGTATCGTAATGTTGCATCCATTACTGCAAAGGGATGAATCTGCAAAAATGTTTCCGCTTCCCTTTCAAGATCATAAAAGTAAAATGGCGTACATATACCTGCCCTGAATCCAACTTCGGCTGAAAATCCCATCGTATAATCGTCCTTTATATCAACTGCCAGAAGGTTTCTGTAGGTAGATGGGAAACTAAGTTTTAAGAAATGCTGTCTGCTATTAGTAATATCTCTGTTCACCGTTTTTGCAAGTCTCGATTGCTCCAGCAGCAGGCGTTCCGGTTTTTGATTAGATTCAAAGGATGGATGAATGCCAACATCAGAGTAATCAGCTATCGATTTAATAAGAGCCTGAAACTTTTTTTTGCTTATGGAAACATTTTTATCGTTTTCCGCATAATCGCCTAAAAGAAAAAAATATATCGATTTCAGATTGTATTTATTGCTAAGCTCCGAAAGTTTTTCATAGGTATTGTATGGATCTTTTTTATGTCCTAAAAGCACAGAAACCCTTTCAATGAAAGTGTCGAAGTCTAAGGTTGAAAGTGAGCGTAGTAATGCGCCGCATGTCCGTACTAGCCCCTTTTCTTTATATGCCCAGGCATTGTCAATATCAATGGTTGAAATAAAAGTATATTTTCTTTCCCGAAATTTTAAATCGAGAAAATTTTCTGCAAAAATCTTCTTGAGTATTTTCGCATAGATGTTCACTATTGGCTTTCCTAAAAAACCTTTCTGAAAAGCAAGACTTTCAGGAGCATCAAATCTGGAAAATTTATCGGCATTAAACGGCAGATATTCTTCATACCGGCTAACCATATAGAAGCTTGCTGCAAATGGATCGAATGGCACTATGTATTTAGGATGGGTAGCGAAGAAAACTTTTAAATCGTTCCAGTCGAAAACAGCGATATCCTGCATATGTATTTTTTTTTCGAAAAGAAGATCCGTTGCATAAAAAAATAACTCTTCTCCAAATGCCTGCTTGCTGTAGTTGAACTTGGGTCCGGTAAAAAAACTGAATACTTCAACTTCTGTCGTCAATTCATAATCAATTCCAACGAGGTCTTTAATTAATAAATCAAGCGTATAACGCAGCCGGTTGGTAATCGAATTAACGTAAATCAGCATTTATTCTTTTAAATTTAAAGCAAGCCTTCGTCTGCAAAGCTATAAAATCCATGTTGTGTAACGATAATGTGATCAAGAACATTTATCTCTAATAATTTACCTGCTTCCGATATGTTTTTCGTAAGCTGTATATCAGAAGCACTGGGTTGATTATTGCCCGAAGGGTGGTTGTGGCAGAGAATAATGGAAACCGCTTTCTGGTCGAGGGCTGCCTTAAAAATCATCCTTGGATCAGCAATGGTACCGCTCATTCCGCCCATACTGATCTGTTTTTTCCCCAATACGAGATTGGCTCTATTGAGGAAAATAATCCAGAATTCTTCATGCATTAGTTCGCCAAGTATAGGCTGCATAATGTTAACAGCTTCCCTGCTAGAGGTCAATTTCTCTCTTTCAACTTCTTTGCTTTCTTTTCGCCGCCGTCCCAATTCCAGCGCTGCTACAATGGCAACAGCTTTCGCTTCGCCAATACCTTTAAATTTTTTTAATTCGGCTACATTCATTTTCCCCAGTTGGTTCAGGTCATTCGAGATTTCTGAAAGTATCCTCCTGGAAAGATCCACTGCATTTTCTTTGGCATTTCCACTGCCAATCAAAATTGCTATTAATTCAGCATCTGTTAGTGAATGTTTTCCTTTTAATAATAGTTTTTCCCGCGGACGGTCTTCTTCTGCCCAGGCCTTGAGTGTAAGGTGTGAATCCATACTGCAAGAAACAAAGAGAATACAGAATTTCTGTTTAATATTTGCGTGAAAAAAAAGCCCCGAAGTGGGGCTTTACAGCATTATGTTTAACTATAAATGATATTAAAATCTAAAGGAATATAAACTTGCTTTTATTAAATGCAGGTTTATTTTAAATGGTTAACATGAAGCGATAACTCACTTTTAAGATTGCCTGCTTTGTTTTTGTGAATAACATTAACCTTAGCCAGTCGGTCAAGCATGGATGTGAGTTTTGGCAAAGTAGTAGCAGCTTTCTTTTTATCTTTTTCTTCCAAAAAGCTTTTCAATGCATTACGCATTGTTTTTGCCTGGTAGCGGTTACGGATTTTTTTGCTTTCGCTGTTACGAATACGCTTAAGGGATGATTTGTGATTTGCCATTGAATAAATTATTGATTTTTAAGATTACCCTGAAAATGTTCTTTAACATACTTTTTAGGTAGTGCAAAGGTAATAATTAACCCTTAAAATCCAAAAAATGAAATGTATACCTGTTTGCTGCTTTTTCGTTTAGTTATGAATGATTTAACTGTTTTTTTGAAAATTTAGACAAAAAACGACTTTTTTCATTCGTTTTAATTTTTTAAGATCCTGTGAAAATCTATATCAGGATAGTTGTTTTTGCTACTTTTACGTGCTTTAATGGAAGAAACAGCTAAATTAATTATTGGCGTTATAGGCGCCGGAACCATGGGTAGTGGCATTGCCCAGGTGGCAGCAACTGCCGATCATGAAGTCCTGATTTTTGATTCCAATTCAGCTGTTCTTGCCAGAGCCTCTGATGAAAGAAAAAAATCACTTCTCAAATTGGCTGAAAAGGGGAAATTGACTGTCGAAGAAGCGAATACAATTCAAAGTAGAATTCGCTCTTCCGAATCCATGAAAATTCTTTCATCGTGTGATCTCATTATTGAAGCTATTGTTGAAAATGCTGAAATTAAACAAAAGGTTTTCTCCGATTTAGATGGTTTGGTAAAAAGTGATTGCATTCTTGCAAGTAACACTTCTTCACTGTCCATTACTTCCATTGCCGCTGCTTGTAAGAATCCTTCTAGAGTGATAGGACTTCATTTTTTTAATCCTGCTCCGCTTATGCCTCTTGTTGAAATTGTCCCCGGACTTGCAACCGATCCTTCTATAGTAAAGAAAGCAATAGAGTTAATGGGGCATTGGAAAAAATCAGGTGTTGTAGCCAAAGATACTCCCGGTTTTATTGTCAACCGTGTTGCCAGACCATTTTATGGAGAAGCTATTCGAATTTTTGAAGAGCAATGGAATGGTTTACCGGCAGGAGAAAAAGGAATGGCTACAATAGATTGGGCCATGAAAGAAATAGGTGGTTTCCGCATGGGCCCATTTGAACTCATGGACCTTATTGGAAATGATATTAACTACACCGTAACGGAAACAGTGTGGAAGCAGTTTTTCTACGATCCGAGGTACAAACCTTCTCTTACTCAAAAAAGATTGTTTGAATCCGGACGCTTTGGTAAAAAAACAGGAAGAGGATGTTATGATTATTCTCCTTCGGCAATTCTTCCTGAAGCTGAAAAAAATTCTGAATTAGGATCAAAAATATTTAAGCGAATTTTAGCTATGCTTATCAATGAAGCTGCTGATGCTTTATATTATAATGTTGCTACATGCGGGAATATTGATCTGGCTATGACCAAGGGTGTAAATTACCCTAAAGGATTGTTGAAATGGTGTGATGAATTAGGTGCTGATACTATAGTCAAAGAATTGACCGGCCTTCGTTCCACTTATTCCGAAGAACGCTATAGACCGTCAGTATTATTACAAAAAATGGCTAAAGAAAATTCAAAATTCTATAATTAATAATTCAATATTTAATGGCAACAACTGATGAATTAAAAGCAGCAATGGCTGCAGGTTATACTTTTAAAGGCGATAGTATTGTTTTAGGAACAGCTATATTTAATAAAGAACCGGTTCCCAATACATTAATTTCTATTCCCCTTAATGTAGTAAACAGACATGGACTTATTGCAGGTGCAACAGGAACAGGGAAAACTAAAACCATTCAACAGTTTGCAGAAAGTCTTTCTGAAAAGGGAGTTCCTGTTTTGTTAATGGATATTAAAGGTGATATAAGTGGTATTGCTTGCCCGGGAACCGAAAATCCTAAAATTATCGACAGACATAAACTTATTGGTAAAGAATGGAAGCCTGTGCAATGTCCAACAGAGTTAATGTCAATTTCCGGGGAAAAAGGTTTACGGCTGAGAGCTACAGTTTCTGAATTTGGTCCTGTGCTCTTATCAAAGATTCTCGAATTAAATGAAATTCAGCAGGGAACTGTTGCTATCATTTTTAAATATTGCGACGATAAAAAAATGCCTTTGCTCGACATAAAGGATTTTCGTGAGGTGCTTCAGTATCTTACAAACAACGAAGAAGGAAAAAAAGTCGTACAGCAATACGGTCAGATTAGCTCAACTACTTCCGGAGTAATCATGCGAAAGCTGCTTGAACTCGAACAGCAGGGAGCAGATAAGTTTTTCGGTGAAAAATCTTTTGAAGTAGAAGATCTTTTAAGGAAGGATAAAAACGGACATGCTTTTATTAATATTATCCGCCTTTGCGATATGCAGGATAAACCCAAGCTCTTTTCAACATTTATGCTTTGCCTCCTTGCTGAAATATATCAGAAGTTTCCTGAATTGGGGGATAAAGCCGCTCCCAAACTAGTTATCTTTATTGATGAAGCGCATCTTATTTTCCGTGATGCCACTAAAACATTGATGCAACAGCTGGAGACTGTTATTAAACTTATTCGTTCAAAAGGTGTAGGGATATTTTTCTGTACACAAATTCCCGGCGACATACCCGATAATATTTTAAGTCAGCTGGGATCAAAATTCCAGCATGCCATGCGTGCTTTTACTGCAAAAGACAGAAAGGACATTAAGTTGGTAGCTGAAAATTATCCTTCAACAAAATTTTATGATACGGAGACGCTCATTACTGAACTTGGTATAGGTGAAGCATTCGTAACTGTTCTTGATGAAAAAGGCGCACCAACACCATTGGCTCATACATTATTGTGTGCGCCGAGGACACGAATGGATGTTTTGACTCCCGACGAACAGGATACTATCGTTTCTGACTCTGAAATTGCTGCTGATTACAATGAAGTAATTGACCGAAAAAGTGCTTATGAAATGCTTTCCGGAAAAATGGAAGCAGCTACAGAAGAATCCGAAGATAAACCTGTCTCAGCAAAAGATAAAGAAGCAAAGGAAAGCACCATTATGGATAAGATTTCTGATGCTACAAAAAATCCAATGGTTAAAACAGTTATGCGCGAAGTTACACGCGGAATTTTCGGTATGCTCTTTGGGAAATCTACAACACGCAGGAGATAGTCTATGGAGAATAAAGACGTTCCGGAAAAAGTAGTTCAAAAAATGATGAAGCGTGATGGCTTCAGTCAGTGGCTTGGAATTACTGTTGTAGAAATTTCTTCCGGAAAATGTACTTTAAGAATGATCGTTCGCAAAGAAATGCTCAACGGCTTCGACATCGCTCACGGCGGCATTACGTATTCCCTTGCCGACAGCGCTCTTGCTTTTGCTTCCAACAGTCATGGCAGAAAAGCCGTTTCAGTAGAAACAAATATTTCTCACACTGTAGCCTTAAAAGAAGGCGATGAAATTACAGCAACTGCAGAAGAAATTTCCCTCAGCGAAAAAATAGGAATTTATTACATTACCATAAAAAAACAAGACAATACAACAGTAGCTTTATTTAAAGGAACGGTTTATAGAACTTCGAAGATGTGGGAAGTGTGATTACTTTATACTTCGCAAATAAAAAATGATAACTAGTAAATAAAAGAAGTAAAAATATTCTCAATTATAGGGCCCAAATAAAAATATTAAACCTAAGTACTAAGCTGAGCCGAAAATAAAACCATGAAACACACCTATATAGTCGACTACATCCGCACCCCCATTGGCAGTTTTGCCGGTACATTGGCTGGAATAAGAACGGATGATCTTGCTGTAATAGTATTAAAGGAATTAATTAAAAGAAATCCTTCTGTTAATCCTTCTGAAATTGGTGAAGTGATTTTAGGATGTGCTAATCAGGCAGGCGAAGACAATCGTAATGTAGCCCGAATGGCTTTATTAATGGCCGGCTTTCCGGTGACCGTGCCGGGAGAAACGGTGAATCGTTTATGTGCTTCGGGTTTGTCGGCTGCAATAAACGCTGCAAGGACGATATGGACAGGCGATGCAGATCTTGCAATTGCGGGAGGAGTTGAAAATATGACGCGCGGTCCCTGGGTAATGTCGAAAACATCGACTCCTTATGGAAGAGATGCACAATTATTCGACAGCAGCTTTGGATGGAGGTTCATCAATCCAAAGATGAAAGAAATGTTTGGAACAGAAGCCATGGGCGAGACTGCAGAAAATCTTGCTGAAATGTTTAAGATTTCACGTGCTGATCAGGATTTGTTTGCCTTCAACAGCCAGCAAAAAGCAAAAAGAGCTTCTGAAAGAGGACGGTTTAAAAAAGAAATTGTACTTGTTGAAATTCCCAAAAAGAAAAACGAAACTCTTTTATTCGAAAGAGATGAATTTATTAAGCCAGATACCACTATTGAAGGATTGGCAAAACTTAATACCAGCTTTAGAAAAGACGGAACAGTAACAGCAGGAAACTCTTCCGGACTAAATGATGGGGCCGCAGCTTTACTTCTTGCTTCTGATAATGCAATAAAAAAATATTCACTTAAACCAATGGCGAAAATATTGTCTTCAGCAGCAGTAGGAGTGGAGCCACGCATTATGGGGATAGGACCTGTAGAAGCAAGTAATAAGGCCATTCAAAAAGCAGGACTAACCTGGGATCAAATTGACATCATAGAACTTAATGAAGCATTTGCATCTCAATCATTAGCATGCATCCGTTCCTGGAAATTAAAAGACGATGATGTACGAATCAATCCAAACGGCGGAGCAATTTCTCTCGGTCATCCCCTCGGAATGAGCGGCGCCCGTATTCTCGGCAGCGCAGCTTTAGAATTGCAGGAACAAAATAAGAAATATGCCTTGGTCACCATGTGTATTGGCCTTGGCCAGGGTTATGCAGTAGTCATCGAACGAAGCTGATCAATTCGTTAATTCGATAGCTATCGGATATTTATTTCATTATTATAAAGGAAGGTCCATATAGAATTTTTCAAAACCAATTAATCCCGATAGAGACAAAACTTCGACAGTAATTAAATAGTCCCATTTGACACAAAACATCGGCAGTAATTAAATCGTCCCATTAGGCACAAAACATCTGAAGTAATTAAATAGTCCCGTTCGGGACGAAATATCGGCAGTAATTAAATCGTCCCATTAGGCACAAAACATCTGCAGTAATTAAATCGTCCTTTTAGGCACAAAACATCTGAAGTAATTAAATCGTCCCGTTAGGGACAAAACATCGGTAGATAAAAGCCCCCCACCCCAATACACCCCTTTAGGGGTGAAATATTATCAAGTAGTCAATTCAGTATATGTTAAGGCTAATTAAAAATTTTGATAGAAAATATTGATTAACGATCCGATCACTATCGGATTAAAAAATTATTCATGAGCATATACGAATTCAACGGCTACACCCCCATCATCCACGAATCATCCTTTATTCACCCCAATGCAACCGTAACCGGCAATGTCATAATTGGCAAAAATGTTTACGTTGGTCCCGGCGCTGCTTTACGTGGTGACTGGGGTGAGATAATAATCAGCGATGGCTGCAACATCCAGGAGAATTGTACCATCCACATGTTCCCAGGCATTACGGTTTTATTAAAAGAAGATGCCCACATCGGTCACGGCGCCATCATTCACGGAAGTACCATTGGCAGAAATGTATTGATTGGAATGAATGCAGTAATTATGGATAATGTAATCATAGAAGATAATTCAATTGTTGGAGCTCTAAGCTTTGTACCTGATGGAATGCATATTCACGGAAGAAAAATTGCAGCAGGCAATCCTGCCAAAATAATTAAGGATGTCAGTGATGAAATGCTTGAATGGAAAAGCAAAGGCACAGACTTATATAAAAAACTTCCGTCAGAATTATTTTCCACATTAAAACCCTGCGAGCCACTTCGCGAGATTCCGATTGACAGGCCAAAGCAGCAGGATATTTATAAGACGTGGAGGAGAACAAAGTAGTTTTTTTTATCCACAACATTTTTTCCCGCCTTGTCGGTTTTCCCGCTGTGCTGGAATTTCAATCCAGCTCCCAATAACAGCAGAACCGATAGCAATCGGTTTGTAATCCGAGTAATTACAATCACCGTTGTAAAGAATATGCAATTCTCCCGCTGTGCTGGATTTTCAATCACTACTGTTCGGAACATTTGTTGTCTGAACCTTGAAAGGAAGGATTAAAGGATTAGCATGAATTGAAATAATACAATTTGCCTATAGGCAAATGAAATTGAGACTTCCTTCATTTTCAAATTAAATGTACTCCTTCAAGGCAATCCTTTAATCCTTCCTTTCAAGGTTCAGACGTTATTTTTCAAGGTTAACGATGTTCCGAACAGTAGTGATTTTCAATTCGCTCCCGCTGTGATGGATTTTCCCGCTCTGCTGGATTTTCAATCAAGCTCCCTATAACTGCGGAACCGATAGCAATCGGTTTGTAATCCACATCATTTCAATCACCGTTGTAAAGAATATGCAATTCTCACACTGCATTTTCTCTTCTACCCGCTATGCAGTATTTTCAATCCTGCAACCTTTAGCTGCGGATTTGTAATCAGCGTTATTATTCTCCCGCTGTGTAGGATTTCCCGCTGTGCTGGATTTTTAATCCAGCTCCCAATAACAGCGGATTTTTAATCCGCGTAATTACAATCACCGTTGTAAAGAATATGCAATTCTCACCCGGCGTTTCCCCTTCTATCAAATGATTTATTTCAATTCTAGAATAATATAAATCATATTATTTATACTTGCTTTACCATACTATTATTTGTATACTACGGATCGGTATGACAGAAATGCTTGAAATAAATTCATTGTTTTACGACTTCATTGTAGTCACGCTGTTGTCTTTAATTATTGGCCTCGAACAGAGAAGGCATCACATGGATGAGGAGGAAGGCTCCGATCTTCTTTTTGGGACGGACCGTACTTTTACATTTATTGGTATTTTGGGTTATATACTTTATGTTCTGGAGCCGGGAAGCAAGATTTTGTTTCTGGCAGGTGGGGGCGTCATTTCTGTTTTACTTGCTATTTTCTATAAAGAGAAAATTGAGAAACGCCATAAATTCGGATTGACATCTATTATTGCTGCTTTAATAACATATTGTCTGGCCCCGCTGGTCATAACACAGCCGAAGTGGTTTGCTCTTTTGATTGTAGTAACTGTTTTGATTTTAACTGAAATAAAAACCACGCTTTTTGACATCAGTAAAAAATTCGATAAGGATGAATTTATTACACTGGCAAAGTTTCTCGTTATAGCATTTATTATTTTACCCAACCTGCCTAAAGAACCACTTTCAGAAAATCTTCCACTTTCTCTTTACAACATGTGGTTGGCTTTGGTTGTTGTTTCAGGCATTTCCTATTTTAGTTATTTGTTAAGGAAATTTGTTTTTAATACATCAGGAATAATTTTAACGGGAGTTTTAGGTGGCTTATACAGCAGCACTGCTGTGACCTTGCTGCTTTCCAGGCAAAGTCATGAAAGGAGTTCTCAACCCAATGAATATGCTGCTTCTATTATAATTGCAACGGCAGTTATGTACGTCAGGGTATTTCTTTTTCTGCTCATATTCAACAGTGAAATTGCTTATCATTCATTTATTTATTTAACAGTATTCTTTGTAGTTTCTATTCTTGCCGCATTTTTTATTTACCGGTCAAAGAATCCTTCCGGTGTTGTTGTTAAAATGGAAAATAAGAACGAGCAAAACCCGCTTGAATTTAAAATGGCTTTATTCTTTATGGTTTTCTATATTGTTTTTTCTTTTCTTTCTCATTTCGCCGAGCAGCAATTTGGAAAGAGCGGAATACACTTGCTTTCATTCCTGGCTGGATTTGCCGACGTCGATTCTTTCGTCATGAATATAGTACAGGGAAAGTTGTCCATCTCCGTTTTATTTATTGTTGTAGCCATTTTACTTGCAACTACCTCTAACAACATAATTAAAATGTTTTATGGGATGTATTTTGCTGAGAAGAAATGCAAGCGATTGCTGCTTCTGGGTTTTGGAGCAATTATAATTGTAAATGTTCTGGGCATCCTAATTGCAAATTATGCGGGATTTAATAGTTAAAAGATTCGAAATAATTGATTATTTTGCACTAAATCTGTCTGTTCATAACTTAATTTGACTTTGTTGTTTTTATTCCCGAACCTTTATGTAAAATATTTTACTATGAACCTTAACTTCTCCAACGCTCCAACGCTCCAACGCTCCAAC
>JAYURB010000614.1:0-2363 GCA_043756425.1 Bacteroidota bacterium | reverse complement strand
GGTTTCACCTGTAATTTTTTTAAATTGAGCCGATAGATGTTGCAAGGTTTTGTAACCAAGTAACAGATAAATCTCGGAAAACTTTAGATTAGAATTAGCCACAAGGTCCTTAGCTTTTTCAATTTTCAAGCGGATAAAGTAATTTTCTATAGTCAATCCTGTGCTTTTGGAAAAAACTTTTGTCATTGACCGATAAGGGGAAATTACTTTACCCTCTAAATATGTAGGTAAAGAGAAATTATTTAGTTGATTCTCTGATAAATGATGTACGAGGTCAAGTATTGTAGTTTTTATTCTTTCAACTAGCATTTCATTTTCATCAACCATCTTAACAAATCCTCTTTTATTTAACGACGATTCAATTTGAGAAGATGAAACGTTACTATCCTCTAAATATGTTACAGTTCCAAGCTTAACCGATTTTAATTTAATTCCCAATTTATGAAGTTCATCTGTTACGGCTTCAATGCAACGATTGCAGCACATATTGCGCAAATGAATTGTGACAACTTTTTTCATTTTATCATGTTTACATTCTCATTTTATCATGTCATCTGGCATCATGCCTCTCCTAAATACATACTCACTGTTAATTAAGTAAGCACCACTTATTACTACCATCTCACCTTCTTTCAAACCGTCAATTATTTCAACATTTCTTTCATTTTCAATTCCAGTAATAATATTTTTAGATTCAAATCCTCCTTTATCATTTTGAATCCACACTATAGCTTTATCGTGTTGTCGAATAATTGCATCAATCGGTAAAGAGATTGCTTGTTTTTCTTCTGATTTAATAATGACATTAGCCTGCATACCTGGTCTTAATTTCTTGTTCTTATTATCAACTGAAATTCGCACAATATTAATTTTGCTCTGAGTTTCAAGTTCCGGATTCACAAATATTACTTCTCCTTCACTCGCTTCTTCCGGCATTCCAACAGGAATAATTTCTGCCATTTTTCCCGGTTCAATATTTGCTTTCTCATTTTGATAAACCTGTACCTCCAGCCATAATGTATTTAAATCTGCGAGCTTGTACAGCTTCATGCCCTCAGAAATAAAATCACCCTCATGAACATTTATTTCAGTAATAATTCCAGTCACATTACTATAGATTTTATTCGTGATTTGTGATTTTTTGGATTTCCTTATTTCCAAAACCTGAGTATCACTTAGACCCCACAACAGCAATTTGTTTTTTGCAGCATTGATTACACGTTGACCACCGAGCAATGCGGCTTTTTCTGTTGCAATGATAAATTCATCTTCTGCAAGCATTAGTTGACGACTATATAAATCATAAAGCGGAGCACCAGTTAATATTTCTTCTCCTGGAGTTTTATTGTATAGTTTGTCAACCCGACCATTGACTCGTGATGAAATCTGACTGGTAGCATTTTCATTTATTGCAAATGTTCCAGTGAACATAGACTCATGGCCTATCAAAGATATTTTTACAGTGTCAATTTTTATATTGGCAAGCTTAATTTGTTCTGCATTTAGAGTTATGACATTTAACTGTTTACTATCTATTGTTATCTTTGTTAGAGGCATCTTACAAATAGGACATGGCCCGGGTTGTTTCTCCATTACCTGTGGATCCATTGAACATATAAAGTATTCGTTTTCCTTAAGTTGCACAATTGTTTTTTTTCTGCATGAAATAAATGCAAAAATAATAACTGAAAGTATTAAGATATATATATTCCGTTTAAGTGTTCTAATCATTTTTTTTAGTTCTAATAAACCCTTCGCTGTCTATTAAGTAATGGGCTTCCGAAGCTATTTCATCTTCTTCAGTAAGTCCATCTGATACCTCAATCATATTATCGGATATTGCTCCTGTTTCAACCCCTTTTGTTTTAAATGAATTTCCAATTCTCAATAGTACCACCTTCCGAGTGCCTAAATCAATAATTGAGGTTAGGGGAACCCATAATGTTTGCAATTCAGGACCGGAGACGACTGCACTAATAACTGTTCCTACCTTTAATTCATAATGTGGATTATCGAGATAAACACGTACTCTAACAAATCTTGAATCAGATTCAAGTACAGGCTCAATGAAATCAACTCTTCCATCAATCGAATCATCATTAATCAATACAGTTACTGGGCTTCCAATCCTGATTTTTGATAAATCATCAGCTTTAATTTGAATAACAGCGTTTACTTTCTTCGGATTCACAATATTGAATAATGTTTCTCCCATCATTACGTAATCACCTTCCTTAATTGACAATTCATTTCTGGTAAATTGACTATGTGTAAGGCTCGTATTATTTTCCATATTTACTGATGCTGACATAGATTTCATTACATGCGAAAGTCCATCAAAAGGACTATATATAATTACTGCA
>JAYURB010000613.1:0-2365 GCA_043756425.1 Bacteroidota bacterium | reverse complement strand
TACGAACAATATTACGATTAGTAGGAATAGTAACGACTTCTAATTTGTAAATGGACCAGAATTCCTGTGCTTCCGTTTCAGCCGTACCGGTCATACCCGCAAGCTTGTGATACATTCTGAAGTAATTCTGCAAAGTAATAGTCGCATACGTTTGAGTACTTGCTTCAATCTTTACATTTTCTTTCGCTTCAATAGCCTGATGCAATCCGTCAGAGTAACGCCGTCCTTCCATAATTCGACCTGTCTGCTCGTCGACAATTTTAATCTTACCGTCTACAATTATGTATTCAACATCGCGGTCAAACAATGTATATGCTTTCAGCAGCTGATTTACGGTATGAATACGTTCTGATTTGATTGCAAAATCGCGCATCAATTCATCCTTGCGGGAAAGTTTTTCTTCCGGAGTAGCTGAAGTTTTTTCTATTTCAGCGAGAACTAAACCAACGTCAGGCATAATAAAGAAATTCTTGTCTTCACTTGAAGAAGAAACAAGCTCAAGTCCTTTTTCTGTCAGCTCTATGCTATTATTTTTTTCATCAATGGAAAAGTATAATGTTTCATCGGCTTTGTGCATTTCTTTTTGCTGATCCTGCAAATGGAAATTCTCCGATTCACGCATTAAAGCTGCAACTCCTTGCTCTCCTAAAAGTTTTATCAATGCTTTGTTTTTCGGAAGACCGCGGTGAGCGCGGAAAAGAGCAAGTCCTGCTTCTTTTTCCTTTTTTTCCGCAATTAATTTTTTGGCATCTGCAATGAGGGTATTGGTATAATCCCGCTGCGCTTTTACAAGCAATTCAACTTTCGGTTTATACGTGTCAAATTCATGATGGTCACCTTTGGGTGTTGGACCTGATATAATCAGCGGTGTACGCGCATCGTCAATTAAAACTGAATCGACCTCATCAACAATGGCATAATTATGTCCTCGCTGCACCATGTCTTCTGCTGCCCGCGCCATATTATCACGCAAATAATCGAAACCGAATTCATTGTTGGTTCCATAGGTAATATCGGCATTGTAAGCATTTCTTCTGGAATCAGAATTTGGTTCATGCTTATCAATACAATCAACAGAGAGTCCTAAAAATTCAAAGATGGGCCCATTCCATTCAGAATCACGTTTCGCCAGATAATCGTTGACGGTAACGATGTGGACGCCTTTTCCGGAAAGAGCATTTAGATAGATTGGCAGCGTTGCTACCAGGGTTTTACCTTCACCGGTAGCCATTTCAGAAATCTTGCCTGAATGAAGTACGATACCGCCGATTAGCTGCACATCGTAATGAACCATATTCCACGTAACTAAATTACCTGCTGCAAGCCATGCATTTTGATATACAACTTCATTGCCTTCTATTGTTACATGTTCTCGCTTGGGCGCAAGGTCTCTGTCGAAAGCAGTCGCTGTTGATCGGATTTCTTTATTTTCAGTAAATCTTTTTGCTGTTTCTTTTACTACAGCAAAAGCTTCAGGAAGTAATTCATTCAGGATTTCTTCCGTGAGTTTTTTAACTTCTGTTTTAAGAATGTCGATTTTTCTATAGATCTCTTCTTTTAAATGAAGTTCAAGTTCAAGGTTTTCTTCGGCTTCTTTTTCAAGCTCCTTGATTTCATCTGTAGTTTCTTTCAGATGTTCGTCTATTCTTCTCTTGAAATCAGCTGTTTTCCCTCTTAGCTCATCGTTGCTTAACTTTCCGAGTTTAGCAAATTCTTCTTTGACTTTTTCAACTTTTGGGGTGATTTCTTTTAAATCCCTATCGCTCTTTTTTCCAAAGATCGTTGTAATCGCTTTATTTAAAATACCAATCATGTGCTTTCCTGATAATGAGGCGCAAAAGTACTCTTTATTTAAGAAATATTGAAAAATAGCCGTCTGTATGGCTTAAATTCATAAATAAAAGAAGTATTGGCTTCTTTTAATAAAATCTTTGTTAATATTCGTCTTCGTTAAAGAAGAAGTCATCCTTGGTTGGGTAGTCTGGCCAGATTTCTTCAATACTTTCATAAGCCTCTCCTTCATCTTCAAGTTCCTGTAGGTTTTCAATCACTTCAAGAGGAGCTCCTGAACGGATTGCATAATCGATAAGTTCATCCTTGGTTGCCGGCCAGGGAGCATCTTCGAGGTGTTGCGCTAATTCAAGTGTCCAATACATAATTAAATCTTAGTAAAGAATAAAGGGGGTTTTAAAGGGTTGCAAAAATAAAAAAATAATATTCAAATCCTACACCAAGTATTTAACAAAAAAAAGCTTAGAATTTTCGATAAAATCAGCATCTGCAAAAACATTGATTTTGAGCGTATGTGCCACTAAGTACGTGCTTTCCAAGGGGTCTCTGTTGCTCCAAAGTGTTTAGAAAGCAA
>JAYURB010000612.1:0-2365 GCA_043756425.1 Bacteroidota bacterium | reverse complement strand
AAGATTATCATAATAAATTGATGGGCGAACTTAGCGGAAAAGAAAAAGTAAGAGTACTTCTCGCTCAAGCACTTTTCGGCAATCCTGAAATTCTATTACTTGATGAGCCAACGAATGATTTAGATGTAGAGACTATTTCCTGGCTTGAAAACTTTTTAGCAGATTTTGAAAATACCGTTATCGTTGTTTCTCACGACAGGCATTTTCTGGATGCAGTATGTACGCATGTAGCAGATATTGATTTTGGAAAAATTCAGTTATTCACCGGCAACTATACTTTTTGGTATGAATCGAGTCAGCTGGCCTTACGCCAGAGATCTGATCAGAATAAAAAAATTGAAGATAAAAGAAAAGAGCTTCAGGAATTTGTGGAGCGATTCAGTGCCAATGCTTCTAAATCGCGTCAGGCAACAAGCCGAAAAAAATTACTGGAGAAACTTGTTATTGATAATATTCAACCCTCAACACGAAAATATCCCGGTGTTATTTTCAAACCTGAACGCGATTGCGGCGATCAGATTCTGAGTGTTGAGAATCTTTCAAAGAGATCACCCGAAGGAAAATACTATTTCAATGATATTTCTTTTATCCTTTCAAAAGGAGACAAGGTTGCAGTATTATCCAAAGAACATATTGCTATCACACAATTTTTTGAAATCCTCATGGGCAATGAAAAACCCGATGGAGGAGAATTTAAATGGGGAGGCACCATTGAGAAAGCGTATCTTCCCAATGAAAACGCTAAATATTTTACAGACGATTTGAACCTCGTTGACTGGCTTCGGCAGTATTCGAAAGATAAGGACGAAACATATATACGTGGCTTTCTTGGACGTATGCTTTTTTCAGGCGAAGAAGTAATGAAAAAATCCAATGTATTAAGCGGAGGAGAAAAAGTAAGATGCATGCTTAGTCGTATGATGCTTACCAATGCCAATTGCCTTATCCTCGACGAACCAACAAATCACCTCGATCTTGAATCAATTACTGCAATAAACAATTCTCTGAAAGACTGGAAACATGTTGCTCTATTTACATCACACGATCATGAATTTGTTCAAACGGTAGCGAACAGGATTATTGAAATTACTCCGGGTGGAATTATCGATAAGCGCATGGCTTATGATGAATATATAGGGGATGAAAATATTAAGGTGTTAAGGGAGAAAATGTATGGGGAGAAATTCTTCCAACTAAAGTTAGAGGGAATAAATTAAAAATGGAACACGGGCAATACAACGAACTTGTAGTTAAAAGTAAATCCAAAATAGGATTGTATTTGGGAAATGGCGGTGATGATGTTTTGCTGCCTATACGCTATGCTCCGGAAAATATTTCTGTAGGTGATGCCCTGGAGGTATTTGTTTATCTAGATAATGAAAACCGTCCGATAGCAACAACACAGAAACCATTGGCTTTGGTTGGTGAGTTTGCTTTTTTGACAGTGAAAGAGATGAATGAGTTTGGTGCATTTTTAGATTGGGGTATCGATAAGGACTTATTTGTACCCTATAGCGAGCAGCGCACGGAAATGAAAACAGGAAATCAATATCTTGTTTTTGTTTTTATAGATAAAAGGTCCGGCAGAATTGCGGCCACTACTAAATGGAAGCAACACATTAATGAAGATAGCAGTGACCTTAATGAAGGAGATGAAGTGGAATTGATTATTGCAGATAAAACAGATTTAGGTTTTAAAACGATCATTAATCAAAAGCATGAAGGATTGCTTTATCAAAATGAAATATTTGAAACATTACAACCCGGCGAAATTAAACGCGGATACATCAAACTTCTTCGCGAAGATGGAAAGATTGATGTAAGTTTACAGCAACAGGGCTATGAACACATTGAAGACCTGAAGTCTGTATTACTGCATCAATTGAAAAAAGGCGGAGGAGTAATTGCACTGGGAGACAAAAGCTCGCCTGAAGAAATCTATTCAAAATTAAAAATCAGTAAAAAAGCCTTTAAGAAAACCATTGGCGGACTTTTTAAAGAAAGGCTTATTACAATAAAAGACAATGAGATTATACTACTCAATAAAGGTGAATAAAGCCGTTTTTATTTTTAGTATATTTTTTTCAATTTCTGCTTTTGCTCAAACTTTTCAAGATGAAATAAATCTTCACAGGGAAAAATACAAACAGGAATTTTTAGAAGACGATCATTCACCGTTTAAGAAAAAAGAAGACTTGGAATACATTCGTTTTTTTAATCCAACAGTTAAGTATAAGGTAAAAGCTGATTTTGTTAGAACTGAAAATGCAACACCCATAGATCTTGCTACGATGAATGGCTTGACAAAGCAATTTATTGAATACGGCACGCTGTCATTTACAATTAAAGGCAAAAAACTTTCATT
>JAYURB010000611.1:0-2370 GCA_043756425.1 Bacteroidota bacterium | reverse complement strand
TATTTTCCGTTCCTCTGAATTTACTTTTACCCCATCAATCTATTCCTCTACTACAACATCAAATTTTCTGGGTAGTGAATTCGAAGAAAGAAAATATAATTTTAACATCGGAAACATCGGACTAATTTATACCAATACCATAACAAAGAACGTTGATAAACCGGGCTGGAAAAGCTGGAATTTCGGAATAGGATATAACAGACTGGACAACTTTCATAACAGAAGTTTTTACGAAGGAAAAAATTCAGGAAACTCATTGCTAAATCATTTTGCTGAACAAGCGAATGGAACAAACCCCGACAACCTGGATCCTTTCTTTGAACTACAAGCATACAATACCTATCTTATTAATCCCGATGCCGGAAATCATTACCAGGGAGTAATTCCTTCAGGCGGTGAAATTCAGCGCCGTTCCTTTGAATCGAGAGGCGCAATAGGTGAAACAGTTTTTACTTTCGGAGGAAATTATTCCAATAAATTTTATCTGGGCGGTACTCTTGGACTTAAGAGCCTTCGCTACATTGAATCAACTACCTACGAAGAGTTAGACCCTGACACTCAGATAGCTTATTTCAATCGTTTCAAGCAACAGATGGATTTAACAACACGAGGAACCGGTGTTGATCTAAAATTCGGAATCATATTCAAGCCCAATGACATCTTTAGGATGGGCGTTGCCATTCACACGCCGACTTGGTATGAATTACACGATGAATACAACAACAAACTAATCTCAACATTAGATACCGGTTCAGTAACCTCATTCACCGATGAAGCCAATGGAACATTTGATTATAATCTGACAACACCCTTTAAAGCAATTGGAAGCGTTGCAATTATTTTCGGAAAGATGGGACTACTTAGTGCCGATTATGAATTCAGCGATTACGGTGAATCCAGATTTAATGAAAGCGCAACTTCTTTTGCTGATGTAAATAATTATATAAGAAAAAAATATACAGGTGTTCATACCTTTAGAGTTGGCACAGAATGGATTTATCAGAATCTTAGCTTTCGCGGAGGTGCTTCCATGACATCTTCTCCTTTAGTTGACAGATACAGAACAGGTAGCTCAGATTTCTCCCGAAAAGGAATTTCCGGAGGAATCGGTTATAGAGAAAACGGATTATTTTTTGATCTGGGTTATGCATATACCTTGAGCGATGAGTATTTTCAACCCTATACACTCAATAATGAAACTGTGCCGGGTGTTAAATCAAGAGTTATTGATCACAATTTCACGGCAACAATAGGAGTAAAATTCTAAGCAACCTTACTTTGCCTGGTCTTGAATACGCTCCAATCCTGCCTTTGCTTTTTGATCGATGCTGTTTTTATAGCGATCGTATGAAAGTGCAAGGCATTTATTATAATACTCACCTGCCATTTTATAATCTTTTTTTTCTTCAGCAATAGTTCCAAGCATTAATGCGCTGTTGGCTGCAAAATGGTATGAAGAAGAAGTTCCATTCTTTAACGTAATCCTGTAATATTCTACTGCTTTATCTGTTTGCCCGTTCATTTGCATGATACGGCCCAAGCGATAGGTAATTTCAAGCTGCTCATGGAAATGTTTGAAGTCTGAAATTTTATGATCGGTTATTTCTGATAATGCCTTCTTATAATAGCCACCATCAAAAAGCAGACGGGACCGCAAAAGATATACATTAACAACTTCTCCAGAAGCTGCTTCATAAGCCGCTTCTTTGTCTTCGTCCAGAAAAGCAGCTCCTTTATTCAGACAGGATTCAAGTTGATTTTTATAACTCACTGTATCACCCTTAAGAAGAGCAATCCAGGATAATTTCTGAAAAGCCGATTTAATACTATTTCGTCCTTTGTAATTCTTTAGATAATATTCAAAATCATCAGAAGAATGCATATCCAGATTTCTTAAACGGGCAAGTCCCCTTTTATAATAAAGAAATACAACAGGATAGGCCGAACGATTACTAATGCAGCTATCAAGCACAACAATAGCATTATCGGTTTTACCCTGCTTCATCAGCATATTGGAACAAACATAGCCGATTAATTGGTTACGATAGGCAAGGGGAAACATAGCCTGAAGTATATCATTAGCATCATCTTTAAGAGAAAACGCTGAATAAATTGTTCCTAGATAAAAAAGCACTTCGGTACGATAACTTTGAAATTCCGTTTGCGTGCAAAATTGATAAACATCCTTGAGGTCATGCAAACCGTTATTAATCGATCCTTTCATACCGGCAATTTTTACAATCCATTGAAATCGGGAAGGAACTGAGCCGATTACTATCTGCAAGAAGCCTGATATTTTTTTATTTAATAAAAAGGTCGGATAAGCAATTTCATTTTTTTCCATGAGCGTATATGCTCTTTTTATTTCCT
>JAYURB010000610.1:0-14117 GCA_043756425.1 Bacteroidota bacterium | reverse complement strand
CACTAAATAATAACTTAACAACGTCATCTCGCAGAGATCTTTTAGGTTTTTAGTACTATCATAATATAATAGAACTATCTCCCCTTTCATATCATTTTACTCCCCACCCACTAGTCAATTCTTTAACTTATATTTGCCCCGTGAAAAATTATTTCAGGATTCTCCGTTTTGTTGGCGGGTATAAAAAGTTCGCTGCATTGAATATCCTTTGCAATGTACTGTCAGTTATTTTTTCTCTTTTTTCACTGACTATGATTGCCCCATTCCTGAATGTGCTTTTCAACCAGACATCCGATTACAAGCAAGTCCCATGGTCGCTTTCTGTGAAATCATTGTTGGGAAATTTTAATTACTTTCTCAGCAGTTACATAGCTGAAAATGGAAAGATAGAGGCTTTGATGATGATTTCCATTACTGTTGTCGTACTCTTTTTTCTAAAAAATCTCTTTCGCTATCTGGCCATGTTTTTTGTGTCCCCTATCCGTAACGGTGTTGTACGTGATCTTCGAAATAAAATGTACAATAAAATTCTCTGGCTGCCTCTGACTTATTTTTCCGACGAACGTAAAGGCGACCTTATTTCGCGAATGACATCAGACGTTCAGGAAATCGAATGGAGCATTATGCAATCGCTCGAAGTGGTTTTTCGCGAACCAATTACCATGATTCTTTTTCTAAGTACAATGGTTATAATGAGCCCCCAGTTATCATTATTTGTTTTCATTTTGTTACCGGTAGCCGGATTATTAATTGGACAAATAGGTAAAAGTCTTAGACGCACATCTGCAAAAAGTCAGGCGAAGATGGGTATACTGCTTTCTACTATAGAAGAAACTTTATCAGGCCTGCGTATTATTAAAGCGTTTACCGCGGAAAATTTCTTCAACGAAAAATTTTCAAAGCTGAATGATGAATACAGAAAATTAATGATCCGCCTGTATAGAAAACGCGACCTCAGTGCTCCCATGAGTGAATTTCTTGGTGCAGTTGTTCTTGTAATCGTAATGTATTTCGGCGGACAACTCGTTCTTGGTGCTGAACAAAAGCTGGAGCCCTCTGTATTTATTGCTTTCATTGCCATTTTCTCTCAACTAATTCCTCCTGCCAAAGCTTTTTCAGAAGCATATACAAATGTACAGAGAGGCTTGTCTTCTGTTGACAGGATCAATAAAATTCTGGATGGAGAAATTACCATTACCGATAATGAAAATGCTTTGCCTGTCAAAAGTTTCAGCGATTCTGTCGAATATAAAGATGTATCTTTTGCTTATTACAAAGGCGAAAGCGGATGGGCACTGAAAAACATTAATCTAAAAATTGAAAAAGGAAAAACCATTGCTCTTGTCGGCCAGAGCGGTTCAGGAAAGACAACTCTCGCTGATTTATTGCCGCGCTTTTACGATACTGCTCAGGGAGAAATACTGATCGACGGAAAAAATATTAAAGATTACAAAATAAAAGATCTCCGCGGACTGATGGGAATTGTAAGTCAGGAAAGTGTTTTATTTAATGATACTATTTTTAACAACATTGCTTTCGGACTGAACAATATAAAAGAAGAAGACGTCATTGCAGCTGCAAAGATTGCCAATGCTCATGACTTCATCCTCCAGATGCCGGAAGGCTATCAAACAAACACAGGAGACAGAGGAAGTAAAATGAGCGGCGGACAACGCCAGCGAATAAGTATTGCACGTGCTATCCTAAAAAATCCCCCCATACTTATCTTAGACGAAGCCACTTCAGCCCTCGATACAGAAAGCGAAAGGCTCGTGCAAGATGCCATCATTCAATTGATGAAAAACAGAACAACACTTGTTATTGCTCATCGCCTTTCGACAATTCAGCACGCAGATGAAATTATTGTCATGCAAAAAAGTGAAATTATAGAGCGAGGAAAACATGCCGAATTGATTGCTAAAAGCGGTATCTATAAAAAGCTTTATGATTTGCAGACCTTTGTTTAGTTAGTTTTTCATCGTATTAATTAATTAGGACATAGAACACTTTGCATTTTATGAGTCCGATTCATTATAAATTCATTTAGGTAATATTGTAATGCTGAATTTTACCAGTATTCACAAAATAATCCAATAACATTTTAATGAAACCTAAAACTATTTTATTACTTTATTGAAAAATAACAGCTAAGTTTACAATTAATAAATTAAAACCTTATGCCATTTTCAAAAAAATTGAATTTAATATTATCCTTTTTGTCTCCAGTTTTAATTTTGCCCCATAAATAAAAATAAATTGCGAAACAAAAAACCAAAATCTAAGATTAGTTTATCTGTGCAGATATTTCAATTGATGCTTATTTGTATATGGACTTCAGCTTCCTTTGGACAAAATTCTTTGGAATATTATTTGCAATCGGCGATTAATAACAGTCCGATTTTTATTGAGAATCAAAATCGACTGAATGTACTTTCTTTAGATAGCCTGCTATTACTTGCCAAACTAAAACCGCAGGTTAATTTTACAAGTAATAACCTATATTCTCCTATAATTAATGGTTATGGATACGATGAGATTATTACCAACAAAGGAAATTATAATGCATTGTTAGGCGCTAATTATACAATTGTTGGAAAAAAAAGCAGAAATAATCAAAATGCTTCTTTAAATATTCAAAGACAAATTCTTGAATTAAATGCAAAACTCGGCGAGCGTGACTTGAAACAAACAGTAACATCACAATACATTACTGTTTATGGTGACCAGCAAATTATTTCAAATACAAATGAAATTCTCGCTGTTTTACAAAAAGAAAATCTATTATTGAAAAGCGCTGCCGAAAAGGGCATTTACCGTCAAACAGACTATCTTGCCTTTCTGGAAAATTATAAACAACAACAAATTGTTTATGCGCAAAATAAAATGCAGATGGAATACGATTTTTATATGTTGAATTATATTTGCGGCATTTCTGATACAACAACTATACTTATAGAATCTCCTGATTTAAAGACCTCCGGAGAAATAACTATTGAAGAAACTACTTCCATTCAACAATATTATCTCGACAGCATCGGAATCAGAAATTCAATGGAACAGCTGCGATTTAATTATAAACCGAGACTTAATTTTTTGGGTGATGCCGGTTATTACACTTCATTTCAGTATCATTCGGAAAAAAATTTCGGGGCCAGTGTCGGATTGAATCTTTCCGTTCCAATTTACGATGGAAATCAGCGTTCAATACAAAATGAAAAATTAAATCTTACCGAAAACACCCGCTTGACTAAAAAGGAGTTTTTTAAAAAACAATTTTCACTGACTAAAACTCAATTATCCAGACAGATTTCACAAACAGAAGAATTAATCGCCATGGCCCGTGATCAATTGCAAATTTCAAGATCCCTACTTCAAGCGAATAATCAATTACTTGAAACTGGTGACATAAAAATTATCGACTATATTTTATCACTTACCAATTGTTTTACCTCACAAGCAACTGTGCAACAACTAATCACTAATAAAATGCAGCTCATTATTCAATTCAACTTTTTGAATTACTAGTTATGGTCCATGAAATAAAGAATAGATTGCTTTATGTTTTAATGATTTTAATCCTTTCTTCGTGTGGAAGCAATACAAAAGAAAGTCAGGAAACAATTATTGAAGCGGGTACCCCGGTAAATGTTATTTCGCCCGGTAAAATCGAACTTACTGAAACAATAGAGCTTAATGCCACCTCTTCTTTTTTATTAAAAACTCCGGTAAAATCTCTTGTCAATGGATATTTAAGGAATGTATTTATCAAAGAAGGAGATTTTGTAAATAAAGGTGAAGTGCTAATGAATGTCATAACCAAAGAAGCACAAAGCCTGGGAAACGCCCTTTCAAGTATAGATACGTTAATCCACTTTAAAAATGAGATAGCAATTTCGGCACCGGGCAGCGGATATATTTCCATGCTTAACTTTCAGAGTGGTGATTACGTTCAGGACGGTGAACAGATAGCTCTGATAAGCGATGCGAAGAGTTTTGCCTTTATTTTACAACTTCCTTATGAACTGACTTCCCTTGTAAAGACGAATAAAAATATCAAACTCATTTTACCCGATTCTTCAATCCTGCAGGGAATTTTGGAGAAGCCCATGCCTACTGTTGATGCTGCTGCACAAACACAAAATTATATAATCTCTGTTAACACATCGCGGCTCATTCCCGAAAATTTGCTTGCAAAGGTGATTTTTGTAAAGTCATCAAAACAAAATGTGCAAACCCTGCCAAAAGAGGCGATACTGACGGATGAAACCCAAAATAATTTTTGGGTGATGAAATTACTAAACGATACAACAGCTATAAAAATTACCATTAGGAAAGGAATTGAAACAAATGAAAATGTAGAAATCCTTGAACCGCAATTTTCCGGAAAGGATCTAATTCTTGTAAGCGGCAATTATGGATTGCCGGATACAGCAAAAATTCACGTAGTAAAATAAAAATAACACAATGATTTCTCTGAAATGTCTTTTCGCTTATTAATGAAATCTATGTTTATTAATATATGAAATTTTTTCACTCTCATAAAAGTCCCCTGACAGTTGTTACATTAATAATACTGTTGGCCGGGGCTTTTGCATACAGCCGGATGCAGGTTTCTCTTTTTCCTGAAATCACTTTTCCGAAAATAAAAATTATTGCCGATGCCGGACAAATGCCGGTAGATAAAATGATGCTCACTGTTACCCGTCCGCTTGAGCTTGCAATAAAAAAAGTCCCCGAATTAAAATTGTTACGCAGCACCACCAGCCGCGGCAATTGTGAACTTTCTGCTTTCATGGATTGGAAAAGCAACATTGACATCGACCAACAACGCATTGAATCAAAAATCAATGAGATAAAAAACGTGCTCCCTCCCGATGTTACCATTGAAGTGGAGCGCATGAATCCAAGTATACTTCCTGTAAGCGGCTATACGCTTGAAAGTACATCTCGTTCCCCTATAGAAATGAAATTGCTTGCACAATATGTTATAAAGCCTTTTCTGTCCCAGGTAGATGGCGTAAGTGAAATACGGATTATCGGAGGGAAATCTAAAGAATATCATCTCCTACTAAACATACAGAAATTATCCTCGCTTGGTATTACCCCCGAAGCAATTCGTGCAGCTATAAGCCGCACAGGATTTATTAAAAGCAATGGTTACCTGAGTGACTACCGAATGATGTATTTGTCCGTTACGGATGCCGCATTGGAAAATAAATCGGAGCTTGAAAATGTTGTCATTAGTAACGATGGGAAAAGAATTGTTTTATTGAAAGATGTTGCAGAAGTTCAAATTGCAGAATCCAAAGAGTATATACGCATCAATGCAAATGGTAAAGAAGGTATTTTGATTGCTGTTATCCGGCAGCCAAATGCAAACCTTATTCAGCTTTCGGAGGAGATGGAAAAGAAAGTAGAGAAATTGCAGAAGACCCTTCCGAAAGATGTTTCGATCAAACCGTATTATATACAAGCTGATTTTGTTAGTGATTCTATAAAAAGCGTAAGTGACAGTTTATGGATTGGATTGCTTCTTGCCATTTTTGTTGCCATTCTTTTTTTACGTTCCTGGAAAGCAAGTGCTACTATTTTATTGACTATTCCCGTTACCCTTCTACTTACGGTAATTGTTTTTTATGCTACCGGACAGACCATCAACATAATGACATTGGGCGCCATCGCTGCATCCATTGGATTAATCATTGATGATGCTATTGTGGTAGTAGAACAAATACATCGTACCCATGAAGAGCATCCGGAGGCGCATTCTAAAGAATTAGTCGGCAAAGCCATTTCGTTTTTATTTCCTGCAATGGTTGGTTCATCGTTAAGTACAATTATTATCTTCCTGCCTTTTCTATTAATGACAGGAGTTGCCGGCGCTTATTTTAAAGTAATGACGGACTCAATGATTATAACCCTCGTCTGTTCTTTCTTTGTAACCTGGCTTTTATTGCCAGTAATTTATTTATTGCTTACTAAAAATGAAACCGGAAGCTCGCTGCCGGTTTCAACACAAAATGTAAAACAACAACTCTGGGTAAAATATTTTATTACCAAGCCCTGGATAAGTTTATTCATCATTTTTATTTTTATTGTATGCATTGTTAGCATAATTCCAAAACTTGATACCGGTTTTCTGCCGGATATGGATGAAGGCAGTATTGTGCTGGATTATTCATCACCACCGGGAACTTCTCTGGAAGAAACAGACCGGCTGCTTCACGAAGTCGAAAAAATAATTACATCGAATTCTGATGTAAATACATACTCGCGCCGCACAGGAACACAAATGGGGTTTTTTATTACTGAACCTAACCGGGGAGATTACCTTATTCAGTTGAAGAAGAAAAGAAATCATACGACAGAAGAAGTAATAGATCAAATCCGGACACAGGTAGAAGCGACGCAACCGGCATTGCGCATTGATTTCGGACAGGTTATTGGCGACATGCTTGGTGACTTAATGGAAAATGTCCATCCTATTGAAATTAAGATTTTCGGAATTGATAAAACTAAATTAAATGAGCTCTCCCAAGAGATTTCTTCCATTGTTGAGAAAGTGGAAGGAACCGCAGATGTTTTTGATGGAATTGTTATAGCAGGACCCTCTTTGCTTATTAAACCGGATGAAGTTCAATTAGCACAATTCGGTATTACATCTATCGACTTTCAAAATCAAATTCAAACTTCATTAGAAGGCACTTTGGCGGGCACTGTGAAAGAAATAAATCAGCTCACGGATATTCGTATGTTATATCCCGGCAACAATAAATTAAGTATTGAAAATATAAGAAATCAGAATATTTTCCTTCCAAACGGTAAGTTAAAACCGATAAATAGTTTTGCGACTATTGCTATTTCCCCGGGAGATGCAGAGGTTGAACGGGAAAACCTTCAATCCATGGGCATTGTTACAGCAAGGCTTAATAACCGTGACCTGGGCAGTGTAATGAACGATATTAAAAAACAAATTTCAAAAATAAATTTACCACAAGGTTATCATATCGATTATGGCGGTGCTTACGCTGAACAGCAACAATCCTTTAAAGAATTGCTGATGATTTTAATTGCTTCCTGCCTGTTGGTTTTTGCTGTCATTCTATTCTTATTCAGAGAAATTAAAATTGCAATTGCTGTTGTAGGAATTGCTATTCTTGGAATTGCTGGAAGCCTAATCGCATTGTTGTTAACGCATACTCCTTTAAATGTGGGTAGTTACACCGGACTGATAATGATTACAGGAATCATTGGTGAAAATGCTATTTTTACATTTCTTCAATTTCGAGATTCATTGCGTTCAGGGAAATCGACTGACGAAGCAATTGTTTATTCTATATCTACACGACTTCGGCCAAAATTAATGACAGCCCTGGGAGCCATAATAGCATTACTTCCCATAGCACTTGGAATAGGAGCCGGCGCTCAGCTGCATCAGCCACTTGCTATTGCAGTTATTGGCGGATTCGTTTTTGCCTTACCACTATTATTAATTGTCCTACCTTCGGTTATTCGTTTTATAAAAATTCAATCCTAAATTATTTCTAATGAAAAACTTTCCTTCCCTTACCCTATTCTTTATTTTACTAGCAGTTAACCTTACGACTTATGCGCAAAATGAAAAATCAAATTATAAAATTGTAAATAAATTTTCTTTACCCGGTGATGGGGGTTGGGATTATCTCAGTATGGATGAACCTTCAAGCCGGTTATTTGTTTCCCATGGCTCAGTGACTCAAGTGGTGAATAGCAAGACGGGTGTCCTTCTCGGAACTATTGATGACACAAAAGGAGTTCATGGAATTGCTCTCGTTCAGAATGAGAATAAAGCTTTTATAACCTGTGGGAAAGATTCAACCATATCCATTGTTAATCTTACAACCTTTGAATTGATCGTTAAAATAAAAAGTACGGGTGCGAATCCAGATGCAGTACTTTATGATTCCTTTTCTCATAAGGTTTTTGTTTATAATGGCCGCTCTTCCAATGCTACTGTGCTCGATGCTAAAACAAATAAAGTGGTAGCAACAATACCTCTTAAAGGGAAACCCGAGTTTTCTGTGAGCAATGGAAAAGGTAAAGTCTATGTCAATATTGAAGACAAGAGTTTAATCTCCGTAATTAATACAAAAACATTAGAAGTAGAAGATTCCTGGTCTGTTTCGCCCGGAGAGGAACCTAGCGGGTTAGCCCTTGATAATACAACAAACCGTTTATTTTCTGTTTGCGATAATAAAAAGATGGTTATACTGGATGCCCAAAATGGCAAAATACTGACTACTCTTGAAATCGGAGAACACGTTGATGGCATTGCATTTGACCCGGAAAATAAGCGGGCCTACAGTTCAAATGGAGAAGGGAATGTGACTGTGGTCGGGGAAATAAATGAAAATAAATTTTCTGTACTTACAACCATTCCGACTCAGCGGGGTGCTCGAACCATTTGCATTGATAAAAACACACATCACATTTTTTTACCTGTTGCTGAATATGGAGAAACTCCTGCTGCTTCAGCTGAAAATCCACGTCCACGCCCAAGTATAAAAACGGGCACCTTTACCATTTTAGATATTTCAGAAACGAAATAAATAATTATTTTAGAAAAAACTTTCTTTAATGAAGAATTTCGTTTTTCTATACCTACTTTTATTTAGCTTGACCGGCGTAGCTCAGAATTACAGCGTTATTCAATGGAATACCCCACATTTTTTTGAAAGCCAGTATGATATTCGTGCAATAATGATTGATTCAATTGAAGTTAATGGAACCGACACATTGTATTATAATTTTTTTACAATACATGATTATAATCCTGATTCTAATAATTGCGTTAATATTTTCGGTCCCTCTTGGATTGGACAAAAAATTCTTGTTCGTACGGATAGTTTAATTGTCTTCTTCAACTATAATAATGACTCAATTTTCCTTCGTCCTTTGGATAATGTCGGTTCTTCATGGATGTTTAATAACACCGGCATTCTTGCTACGGTGACAAATATTGCACCTTTTATAATTAATAATTTGCCCGATTCAATTAAAACAATTAGTCTTTCAAATGGAAAAGAAATTATTATTAGTAAGAATAATGGCTTTTATTAATTATTTTCATTTCGTGATTTTCCAACTAACTCTGACTCATATACGTTAAACGATCAACTGCAATTAACAATCGGAAATGTTTATGATTTTGATGTTGGAGATACATTGCAATATGAAAGTTATGTAATTCCGGGGAATAGTAATTCGCCTTATTTCCCTCATAATTATTATACCATAATGATTTCAGGAAAGAGTTTTTCTGCAAATAGCGATACAGTCCATTATACTTACTCAACACAAACGATAAACAATAGTCTAATTCAGGATAGCACAGGAACTCATGTAGTCACCACTTTTACAAATGGTTCAGGAGGAGATACCTATTCATCGCTAAACGATCCAATCATTATAAAAATGCCGGAAGAAACAGATACATTAAATGGAATTGCATATAGAAATAGAATGTTTTTTAATAATTGTGGCGTCGAAATGGTCGAGAGTCGTTCCGGAGATTATGTTATTAATTCTTTCGGGAATTGTTACCCTGCTCCTTTTGAACCGACAATTACAATCGATGGTTATGGGCGGGGATTAGGCTATATTGGTTATGCAGAAATAGGTTGTACGTTATGTGGAAATTTTTCATATTATTATCATCGCCTTTCTTCTTTCCATAAAGCAAATTTAAGTTGTGGATACATTCAGTATTTTACCGGCCTTGAAGAATTGAATTCAAATAAACACGATGTGAAAATATATCCTACACCCATTCCAAAAGATGGTCATTTTTACATCGATAAAAACGATAATAAAAAATCGCTTTTAGAATTATTTGACGTTTCCGGAAAATTTCTTTTTTCAAAAATACTAATAGATAGGATTTCAACTATTAATTTAAGTGAAATTGAGCCGGGACTTTATTTTTATCGCCTGACCTATTCTGACAATTCTTTGCAATCAGGAAAAATCATTAAATAAAGTCGAAATTATTTTATTAACAATTATTAAAATATTTCCATATTATTATCGTTAGAAAAGATTATAATAAATAAAAAATATTCAAAATGAATAAAATCACAATACTACTTACTTTTATTTTTTTTACTTTGACAACATTCGGGCAGAAAGTTTCACCCGATAAACTTCCCCCCTCCGTTGCTGCTACATTTAAGTCAAAGTACCCAACAGCAGGAAAAGTAAATTGGCAATTAGCAAATGCTAATGAATACAAAGCGAACTTTGTAATGAAGAAAACGTTGAAGTCTGCATATTTTGGTGCTGATGGACCCTGGAGACAAACAGAAACTCAACTCAAAACAATAGAGCTTCCGAAAATGATTCGGCAATCTGTTTCGAAACAATTCATCGGCTATGCTATTAAAAGAGCACTTAAGATTGAAAAGAGAGAAGGAGCTGCTGTCTACGAAGTTTTAATTAAAAAAGGGACTAAGTCTTATTCTGTAACTTATGCTGTAACCGGAGAAATGTTACATAAAAGAGAAGGAATGTAAATTAGCCGGAATCTCAACGACAAGAAATTCAATACAACTTTATTTAAATCACTAACACCGGATATTTTAAAAAAAGTTTTTCCCTATTTCTTAACAGGAAGTCCGGCTGCTTGCCATTTAGAATAGCCGCCTTCCAAATCAAGTAATTTTTTAAAGCCTTTCTTCTGCATTAGCTCCGTAGCTTCTCCACTGCGACCACCGGAGTAACAATACACTTCGTATTCTTTACTCTTGTCGAGAGAATCAATGTGCGCCGTAAAGCTGTCGTCGAGAAAGTCAATGTTTATGGCTCCTTCAATATGTCCTTTTTTGAACTCTCCGGGAGTACGAACATCAAGTAATACCCCATGTTTACCTTTTAATGTTTTATTAAATTCTTCCGGAGAAACTCGTTTTAAATAACCCACCTGATTCTGTGCAAATGAATGCTCAGTATTTATTATTAGCAAGAAAGCTATTAATGTAGTAGAAATGATTTTTTTCATTGATATGATTTTTTGTGATTTATATAGGACATATACTTCGAATTGGCAGGTTTTAAGATTTGAATATATATTTCGAATCTGGTTAATAACCGCCCTTCGACTGCCTCAGGGAACGGGGATCTACTTAAATTGTCGAAGGGCGGTTCTTGAGCGCAGTCAAAAAGCCGTCACTGAGTAGCTTAGAAATTTAAATGTAAATACTGTTCTTATCTGCTTTTTTGCCATTCATTTAAAATTCACAAAAACTTACTGTTCAGAGCATAGTATAAAGAATAAAGTAACTGATACTGGTTACAAAACACTTTATACTTTTTACTATAACACTCATCCCTTCTCCTCCGCCAATTGAACAACCTTTTCCGGCCTCATTTGCGGAAAGAACAAAACATCTTGTATAGAAGCAGAGTTTGTCATAATCATTGACAAGCGATCGATTCCAATGCCGAGTCCTGCAGTTGGAGGCATACCAAATTCAAGAGCACGTAAGAAATCCTCATCGAGCTGCATGGCTTCTTCGTCGCCTCTTTTTCCAAGTTCCAGCTGTTCTTCGAAACGTTTGCGCTGATCGATGGGATCGTTAAGTTCAGAAAATGCATTGCAGATTTCTTTACCGTTGCAAATTGCTTCGAATCGTTCTACAAGTCCGGCTTTGGTGCGGTGCTTTTTAGCAAGGGGACTCATCTCCACAGGATAATCAGTAATAAATGTGGGTTGAATTAATTTCGGCTCGCACTTTTCTCCAAATATTTCATCAATTAGCTTTCCTCTTCCCATGGAAGGTTCAACATGAATTCCCATTTCCCGTGCAACCTTTGCAATACCTGCTTCATCCATTTCAGTAATGTCAACTCCCGTATAATGTGCAATTGCTTCATACATGGAAAATCGTTTCCATGGTCTCTTGAAATTAATAACATGTTCCCCTACTTGAACTTCTGTCTTACCGTGAATATCCATAGCAATCCTTTCCACCATTTCTTCGACCAGATTCATCATCCATTCGTAATCTTTGTATGCTACATACAATTCCATCTGCGTGAATTCAGGATTATGAAAACGATCCATTCCTTCATTTCGGAAATCTTTTGCAAATTCATAAACGCCGTCAAAGCCCCCAACAATAAGGCGCTTTAAGTAAAGTTCATTGGCAATACGCAAATACAAGGTCATGTCGAGCGTATTGTGATGCGTCTTGAAAGGGCGTGCTGCAGCACCACCATATAAAGGCTGAAGGATTGGTGTTTCAACCTCCAGGTATTGTTTGTCATTCAGAAATTTTCTCATGGAATTAGTGAGCGCTGTGCGCTGAATGAATGCTTCTCTTACTTCCGGATTAACAATAAGATCAACATATCTTTGACGGTACCGTAATTCAGGATCGGTGAAAGCATCGTGTGTGTTACCTTCTGCATCTTTTTTTACAATAGGCAGCGGACGCAATGCTTTACTCAACAACTTAAATTCATTGACGTGAATACTGGTCTCGCCCATTTTGGTAACGAAAACATATCCTTTAACGCCTATGATATCACCAATATCCAGGCCTTTTTTGAAAACAAAATCGTAAGCTGTTTTATCTTCTCCTTTACAAATATCGTCGCGGCGGACATATATCTGTATCCTGCCTGATGAATCCTGTAAAACAGCAAAAGAAGCCTTTCCCATATCACGAACACTCATTATACGTCCGGCTAAGCTTACTTCTGTGTATTTTTCAGGGTTTGTTGGAAATCCATTCAATATTTCTGCTGATGAATTGCTATTTTCCCAAATTTCAGCAGGGTATGGATTTATGCCATGTTTATAAAGCTCATCCAGTTTCTGGCGGCGAATGAGTTCCTGATCGTTTAATTCCATCTATTTCAAATTTTGTTGCAAAGATAATAGTGTTTATCGTAGAACAATGAAAGAAATTTACACAAATTCCGATTCCAAATTAGTCATCACCCTTTCGCTTAGCTATACGAATAACTCAACGAACCTCATACTTACCTTTATTACTTTTTAACTTTATGGAAATTGATGCGGAAACAAGAAAAGCATTAATTCTCTACAATTCATTACCTTTGGACTTCTAATAAATCCTCTATGTTTTCCATGTATCAACTCATTGAAAGTTTTCCTTCACAACTTCGTGAAGCCATAGCTATTGGAGAAAAAGCTGTACTCAAAAAACCCGCAGCGCCTATTAAAAACATTCTTATTACAGGTCTTGGTGGCTCAGGAATCGGCGGGACAATTGTTTCTGAAATAATATCCGGGGAATGCACTGTTCCCGTTGTTGTCAATAAGAATTATTTTATTCCGGCTTTTGTTGATGCCGGCACGTTAGTAATAGTTTGCTCTTATTCCGGAAATACGGAAGAGACTTTAGAAGCTTTGGAATTGGCCATTAAAAAAAATGCAAAAATAACCTGCATTACCTCCGGCGGAAAGTTAGCCGAAATAGCAAAAACTAAAAACTTTGACCTGGTAATGATTCCTTCAGGAAATCCACCGCGGGCCTGCCTGGGGTATTCTCTTGTTCAGTTATTTTACGTGCTGAATGGTTATGGAATTATTGGATCCGATTTCAAGAAACAACTTGCAGCATCCGTAGCTTTATTGGAAAAAGAAAAAAGCAATATCATTTCTGAAGCTGATGTTGTAACTGATTTCCTATTCGGAAAAACTCCGGTTATATACGCTGTTGATGGTTACAATGGAGTAGCTACCCGTTTCCGTCAACAGATTAACGAAAATTCAAAAATGCTTTGCTGGCACAACATCCTCCCTGAAATGAATCACAACGAACTCGTTGGCTGGGCGGAAAAAAATGATACCCTAGCAGTAATCATTCTGCGCAACAAGCAGGATTATACGCGCACACAAACAAGAATTGAAATCAGCAAGGAAGTTTTTAATAAGTATACTCCTAACGTAAAAGAGATATGGTCGAAAGGCGACTCTTTCCTTGAACGGTCAATCTATCTTATTCATCTCACCGATTATGTTTCTGTCATGCTTGCCGACAAGAAAAAAATTGATGCCACAGAAGTGGACATTATAAACCATCTCAAAGGCGAACTTTCAAAAATCTAAA
>JAYURB010000609.1:0-5455 GCA_043756425.1 Bacteroidota bacterium | reverse complement strand
GAAAAAACTTTTAGGGGGAGGTATAGGAATATCCTATCAGCATTTTTCAACCGAACTCGACATGGATAATTTTTTTGTTGAATATCACTCAATTGACCAATTTGGAAAGGAATACCGCCGGGTTGTCCGCTCTCAATCCGTTATTGCGGAGAATATAAAAATGAATAGTTTGATGGTCCCACTCACTCTTAAATTCAAGAAAAAATTATTTTCTAAAGGAGGAGTTTTTGCAGATGTAGGTATTGCATTTTCTTTTTTGCTCTCCGGAAGCGGTAAAGTGAATACTTCTTTTGATTACGAGGCTATTTACAGTTACGATAGGAATACCGGTAAATTTATTTTCGACAGCAATGTTATTCCTGGAAATTCCGATTGGCTTATCCAGGAAGATTTCATCAAAAGTCTTAATGGAAATAATGTTTCATCTACTGACTCATATTTTCAGTCGCGCAAAGACATTGGTTTTGATGTTGCATTAAATAAAAGTATCAATCAATCGTCCACTTTCAAATTGAAGTCTGGTATTGCACTATTGCTCGATGGCGGATTATATTATAGTATTCTTGAAAATGCTGATCTCTGCCTTGGATTAATGTATCTGAGCGACAGTAAAAAGAACGACAGCAGCAGTGGATATAAAATAACAGATAAAAGCGGGGAATATTCCAGTATTGTTAATGGTTCAGAAAAAATCACAAACAATTCTTATGGTATTACTCTGGGCATTAAGTTTTCTCTCAAATAATTTAATATATTTATACAAACCTATTCCCGTCAGAATAATGAATTAATTATGGATAAAAAAGTAACTTTTACCTTTATAGTTGTTGCCCTATTGGCATGTATTCTTTTGTTAGAAAGAAGAATCAGCAATAAGCATGATAAGCTTACCGTTCCCGCACTGGTTATTACTCCCGATACACTGTATGCCGGACAGGGGATTTCTTTTGCCGATACGGCCATGGCTGCCACCAAATACGAATGGGATTTTGGTGATCAGTCCGGTTCATCATCTGATCAAAGTGGGACACATCAATATATCAATGAAGGCAGATACACCGTTCGATTAAAATATAATATGAATGACAGTATAGTGTATGACAAGACAATAGTTGTATTGTCTAAACCGGTAAATATTGACACAACACAATTTGATATTGCAGGTCCGGTTCAAGGTTATGAAAAGCAGCCTTTGACTTTCAAAGCCATTGTTAGTGATAAGGCAGCCACTTTGTTTGAATGGCGGTTTGGAGAAACAGGTGCCATCGACAGTCATGAAAAAAATCCAACATATACTTTCAGCAAGCCTGATGTTTATGAAATTTCTTTGCGGGTAAATAATAGTAGTCGTTTTGTAAAAAGGAATGTCACTATTGTAGCACGCACCCCAAAACCTGCCCCACAGGTTTCCCCGGAAACACTGGAGGGATTGTTTCAAGAATACCTGGGTGCTCATGACGATGAGAAACACGATGCCCTGAAAAGAAGTATCGTAGGATATTTTTGTGGATTGAATAGTACTGTTGTGAAGGACAAGAATGCACCTGAAAGTTCATTGAAAGATTTCCTTCGGAACATAGACTTACTAGGCAGGAGTTCCGTTCGTGTGATAACCATTTCCCGCGATAAAATTACCGGCTGTATAAATTTAATTGAAGTGCAAACAAAATAAATTATAGAAAATTTAAAACTGATGACATATACTTATAAGTCAAACTTTTATAAGGCGTTTTTTATACTAATAATTTTTCAGTTTACTTTCTTTACCGCTTTTCCGGAAGGGAAGGATGAAAATTTTGAAAGTCTTAATTTATTTTATCTTGATAACAGCAGACTTACAGCCAATGATGGCTTAACGGCTCCTATGATAAAGCATATAATTGGTACAAGCGATTCACTTGTAAAGGATACAAGTCAGAAATATTTTCTGTTCTCCAGTAATGGAAATTCGCCGTTTATTTCTACAACCCCCGCCGGTTCAACAGAATATTTAAAATTGCTTTATTCTTCTAAAACATCGTATCCCGAAATAAATAACGATTTAATTTTAATCCGAAATGCTTTATACAAAACTCCGTTTACTATTTCGAATCAATTGAATTTTTCATTTTATTTATCGGACAACCTTTGTAAGACCAACAATAGTGAATTATCAAAATTGTTTTGTTCTTTTGCTCGGGAGATTTCGGCCATGATAAATTATAAGGGAGAGATTAACCTCACGGTGTATTATTCTAATATAACTCAGGAAATAAAAGCGGAAGATCTTGAGCGAAAAATGTGTTTTTATAATTCTAAAGAGGAAATAAAACCTAAAATAAAATTTAGTGCTATCCAATTGAAATAAATATACAATTAATACTATGATTTTTTACCGAACGAAATTAAACATTTCATTGATTCTTCTTATCCTCTTACCTTACATGGCTGTAGCGCAGCCCAAGGTTGGAACACCTATTAAATCCAAATATCAGCAATATACACATCCCCTGGGCCCCACGGGTACTGTATATAAGCCCTATGAAATGACACAGTTGGTTAATGCTGCAAGATTTTGGGTAGTGTATGCTGACCGGGATAACATTACTACTTATCAGACTCCTGAAGGTAAGGTGCCGGCCAAAAAAATTAAGTTTATGGATGCCTTTTATGTAACTGATGTTACCATGAATGGAACGTACGTTCAAATTGTAAAATACGATAATGACATAGTCGATTATAATACCCGTAAACTGAATTCAAAGTTTGACGTTACTAAATCCTATTACGGTTGGGTTCCTTCTTCAAACCTCTTAATGTGGGATGCATCTTTAATTGACAGGGAAACAAAATTCATTATTAAAGCATTAACTGTTCATAAACCTGAGGCATTAGTAAACCCTACACAATATGCAGAGAAAAACCAGGTTAAATTATATAATATGCCTGACTTAAGTGCTTCTTCCAAATCTGAAAATGTAATTCAGCTTTTTAATTTTTATTATATCTATAAAATGGATACTGCAAAAAACAGCTATTTGATAGGTAAGAATTTTGAAATTGATGACCCTAAGGAAGCACCACGTAAAATTTTAGGTTGGGTGTCAAGCAATGTTATTCAACTTTGGAGTAAGCGTTTGTGTTTTGAAACTAATTCAGAAAAGGCAGCTATTCGCGAACGCTCTGCAAAGAGTGTTTATCCTTGTATATTCAGGACTAAAGAAGAAGCTGCTGCTTATAATAAAGGATTGCCCATTGACACCGGAAAAGTATTAAAATATTTTGGTGTTGATTACCCTTTTAGAAGCTATACGAAAAGGTTGCCCATACTTTCTCAAAGCGATAAGGATACCAATCTATTTCAAACGGCTTTTATTACAAGTATTTACAATGACAGAAACGAAGAGGTTTCTTCTATTGATGAGCATAACGAGAGTGAAAAAAACTTTAACAGCCAAAGTCATTACGTAAGAAACGTAAATCTGATCTTTGTCCTCGGCGGAAGCCCCAACGTAAAAGCCTATTATTCTGAAATCTCTGAAGGAATTCGCAGTGCTGCAGATAAGCTTCAAAAATCGTATAGCAGCAGCAATAGTTTCAAATACGGATGTGTCGTTTATAATCATTCCGATGATAAGAAATGCAACCAGGAAGTAATGGCTCAGGAACTAACTTCTGATGTGGATAAAGTAAATTATTTCATCGAAAGTTATTCAAATAAAAAAACTTTTTGTTCCGGTTCAACATCTCCTTATTATGCTTTGCATTCAGGACTAAACAAAGCATGTTATCTTCTCGCTGACCATGCTAAAGAAACAAATATCCTTGTTATAATCGGAGATGCCGGCTCTTCTATAGAAGATGCCAAACTACTTGAGAAAGATTTGATCTCGAAAATTGAATCGTTGAAATGCGGTCTGTTAGTTTATCAGGTTACTAATCCCGGCTCAGATCCATTCGATTATTTTTATCGACAGATTAAAAGAATTGCCACAACCTCTAACGAAGAGATCAATAACAAGTATATTTCGAAACTTATAAAATCAAATATCCCTAAACTGGAGCAATTGCCATCTGGAAATGCATGGACAATATTTGAATTCGATCCCGCTACCAGTGCTCTTTTCGGAAGATTTAAATTTGCAGCATCAAAAAACCTCGACCCGGCTGATATTTCTGATGACTTAAACCGGACCGTTTTAAAAGTGAATGAAAACATAAATTTGTTGATAGAAAATACACAGGATTACATTACCGGAGCCGGGGAAAAGGTAAGAAGTATTAATCCGTCCATGGCATTGTTTTTAAAAGATATGGGCTATGATCTAAACGATCCCGGTTTTATTTCTCAGCTTAATGGTGATAATTTTCAGTTTTGTATTCCGGGTTATTTGAGTTTACATCGGACAGGCCTGGATAATGATATCTTCCGTTACAATGTATTTGTTACAGGAGAGGAATATTTCAGTATTAAAAAACTTATGGATGACATCGTAAGTACTTTTAACAATGGCGGAACAGACCTTCGTGTAAAACTTGCCGACATTTACCGTGAAACTGTTAAGCAATACCTTGGAGGAATTGAATCAGATAAAATCATAGATAAAATGAGTCCTGATTCCATAATGTATTATGTTACCGGAATACATACGCGAAGCGAAATTTTTAAGAAATATAAAATAAAGGATTTTGCTAACCCTAAAACATTTTCCAATAATGAGTTGAAAGGCCTGGTTGATATTATCCGCGATAAGAGAGAAAAGCTTGTCAGCATTGAAACTGATAATGCCTATCACAAATTTGAAATGGATAAGAAGATTTATTACTGGATACCGGATGATTATTTACCATAATTTTAGAATTTTATGAATGAGAATGAAGTATTGTTTGAACTAAAAAATGTAATTTGTTCCTATTCTGAATCTGCGGGGAAAGCAGTATTAAAAATTGATCATTTACAAATTCCCAGAGGGAAGGTTATATTCTTGTTGGGAGCTTCCGGAACCGGGAAGAGCACATTATTAGAGACCCTGGGTCTCATGAACCATACACTTTTCAGTGGTTCATTGTTTTTTTACCCGGATCAGGATACAAAAAATTATATTGACTATAAATCGCTGTGGGATAGCGGAACAGATGTAAAGATTTCTGAAACCAGAAAACAGTTTTTTAGTTTTGTTTTTCAGAATACAAATCTCATGAGCAATTTTTCCGCGTATGAAAACGTAAGTATATCTGGCCTTATTGATAACACTCGTCCCCGCGAAGAAACACTTGCTGATGCTGTTTCCCTAATGGAGAAGGTTAAACTTCCTTTTTCTGCTGTTTCCTATAATACGCAGGTATTTAATCTTTCCGGAGGACAACGTCAGCGGCTTTCTTTTGTTCGTGCGCTTGCAAAAAATCCGAAAGTTCTTTTTTGCGATGAGCCAACCGGAAATCTGGATGAGGCAAACGCCCGCGAAGTTTTTGAAAT
>JAYURB010000608.1:0-14159 GCA_043756425.1 Bacteroidota bacterium | reverse complement strand
TCTATTCGCGCAGACTACGGCTTACATTCTCAATACTATCAACTGTAAAACAAGGAAGGTAATTCAATAAGTGAAACTTTGACGGGATGATTATCCTGTTGCCAAACCTGCGAATTTCAATTTCTTGGTTTTTTTTCACCTGTATCTTTAAATATTGGTAAAAGCCATTCCCTCCTGCTTGTCAATTTTATATCTGCTCATACACCGAAACTAATTCAGAATATATGTTGAGTCAACGCATTAAAAAGAAGTTATTTTATTATCTTACATAAAATAGCTTACTTTACTTACTTATTCACAATGAAGACAGGGGTATCAGCGCGAATAGATGTCTGTTCATTTAATCAAAGTTGGTGCTCGCGCTTAGACTACTCGTAGCGGGTAATTAAAAAAGTCGTAGTCCGCGCGAATAGATGTTTGTTCATTTAATCAAAGTTGGTGCTCGCGCTTAGACTACTCCTAGCGGAAGTTCCGAATTATATTTCAGCCGCCGGTTAAAAAACCAAACAAGATAAATCAAGATTAATACTATTCAACATTAGTAATTACAATCTTTTTTGTTTCTCTTACTTTATCTGAAACTAAAGAAACATAATAAATTCCCGGGCTAATATGTTCGCCTGAACTGCTTTTGGCTAACCAATGTATTTCATTTTTTCCTAAACTAAAATTCCGGGAATCAATTTTACTTACCAATTGCCCTTTAGTATCCCTGACTTCCATTGAAATATTTTTAAGCGATGTAAGGTTGAAAGAAAAAATTGTTTCGAAAGAAAATGGATTAGGACCTATCTGAAAGTATGTTGCTTCGTTATCCTCTTCAATGCCGTTTACTAAATCAATTAATTTCACAAGCCAATAATCGGAGGTTGCACTTGTTCCATAATGTCCGGAAACATCGCCATCGTTGGATGCAGTAGTGCATCCGACAATCAGTTCACCGGTATTAGTAAGTTTAATTGAGCTTGCTGTCTCAATGCCGGTTCCGCCTAACGATTTTTCCCATTGTAATACACCCAAACTATCGAGCTTAATAATCCAACTATCGTAGTCGCCATGATTTCCTGTTACTTCTCCGTCGATGGAATTGGAATACCCTGCAACAATGTAACCGCCATCCGATGTTTGTAAAACGGCATTAGCAACATCCTGGCCTGATCCTCCGGCTGATTTTTCCCACTGAATAATTCCAAGTGAATCAATTTTCAATATCCAATAATCCTTGCCTCCACGGTTAACGGTAACATCAGAGTCATTCGATTCTGAAAATCCTGCAACAATAAATCCACCATCTGTAGTTTGTACAATGGAATTTGCGAAATCGTTACCGGAGCCACCAAAACATGTAGCCCAAAGTTTAGCCCCTGCAGTATCCATTCTAACTATCCAATAATCTTGTAAGTAATAATGTCCGGTAACGTTGCCATTGGAGGAATTTGCATAGCCGGCTGCAATATATCCACCATCGGTTGTTTGCTGAATAGAATATGCTTCATCGGTAAATGTGCCGCCATACGATCGCTGCCATTGAATGAGTCCTGCTGAATCGAGTTTTAGTATCCAATAATCCTGGGCTCCGTGTGTAAAAGCAACATTGCCATCCATAGAATCAGAATAGCCGCCAACTATGTATCCGCCGTCAGATGTTTGATTGATTGAATAAGCACGTTCATTGCCTGTACCTCCCAATGCCTTTTGCCACAGAATGGAACCGGAGCTATTTAACTTCACTATCCAGTAATCACGCAATCCATGATTTCCCGTTACGTCGCTGTCATTCGATTCTGTATAACCGGAAAAAATGTAACCACTGTCCGCAGTTTGTTGAATCGAAAAAGCAGCTTCTATTCCGGTACCTCCCAATGAATTTTGCCATTGAATAATACCGGCACTATCTGTTTTTACAATCCAGCAATCACGGCCGCCGTTATTTCCGGAAACATCATAGTCGTTGGATTCGGAAAATCCGGCTATAATAAATCCTCCATCGGAAGTAAGATTAACAGAATAAATAGCTTCGTTACCGGATCCTCCAAGAGATTTTTGCCATTGGATGGTGGTTTGAGCGGCACCTATACGACCAACTGTCAATAAGAAAAATAGAGCGAAAATTTTTCTTTTCATACAAAATAATAAATTTAATGGATCACCAATTTACCGGTTGTCTTAGACGGGTTTTCGGAAATTGAAATTGAAAAAATATAAATCCCTGAATTAAATAAGCTGCCGTCAATATCAAAATAATTATTCTGAGTCATGTTTGTATAAACTTCAGCACCTTTGAAATCGTAAATATTTATTATAGATTCATTATTCGTTTCATTATTAAAATAGATTTTTGAATTTTCCCGTACCGGATTAGGTCTTATTTGATACCCACTTTTATTAATATCAATAATTTCAACAGAAATGACAGGTGAAAATCCGTTTGTGCCCAATTTCAATTTATAAGAATTCGTTTTGTTCTTTATTGCATTTTTATCTTCAAAAATATAGTCTTGTCCAAAAGATATATTTCCGCAAATTCCGGGAATATCGTTAATCTGCGTAAAATTTAAATCATCTGTTGAACGAAAAATCTGAATACCATTACAAGTACTTCCTGCCAAGATCTCCCAGCTTAGAATTACAACTCCATTCTGTTCCCTTGCATAAAAATGGCCTAGTATCGGATTGATTTGACCCAAAGCATTTTCCGCGGAAACATAAATAAAAATGCTAAATAAAATTATTTTAATTGATCTCAATAGCCGAATTTATTACTTGATATGGAATTAAACTCTAAATATACGTAAAATAAATTTGCCTTTCAAATATTTCCATTAATTCATATGTTTACTACCAAATACAAAAGAATGAAAAACACTTTCTCTCTGCAATTATCCTGTCTATTGTTTATTCTGTTTTTTTCCCAATCATGCGGCAAAAAAGATAAAACAGTTATTGATCCTGCTTTCAAAGCATATATTTCCGCTTTTACATCAGGAACTATTTCATCTGAATCTCCCATAAGCATTCGCCTTGCAAACGATGTAATCAAAAACAATGAAACAGGTCAGGTCATTGATAAATCATTGTTCGAATTTACTCCGTCAATAAAAGGAACTGCTGTCTGGAAAGATGAAAGGACTATTGAATTCCGCCCGGCGGGCAGAATGACGCAGGGAATTCTATACAAAGTAACTTTTCGTCTTGGCGAAGTGATGAAAGTTCCGGAAAAATTCAAAGACTTCTCCTTTGATTTTCAAATCATAAAGCAATCATTCGAAGTGCATAAAGAAGGTCTTTTTCCTCTTGATAACAGAAACTTCAACAAACAATATCTTACAGGAAATCTTGTGACGGCAGATGTGGCCGATGCCGATAAAGTAGAGAAAATTCTAAAAGCTTCTCAACGAGAAAACGAGCTTCCCATTCGCTGGACGCACGATGCGGCAGGTCGTATTCATACATTTACTGTAGACAGTATCGTTCGAACAGAAGATTCTTCGCATGTTGTTTTATCGTGGAATGGCTCTCCACTTGGACTCGAACTTACCGGTTCCGATACTGCCACGGTTCCTGCCCTTGGCGACTTCACCCTGATGGATGCGCGCGTTGTTCAACAAGAAACCGACCAATATCTTTTGTTGCAGTTCTCCGATCATTTAGATGAATCTCAAAACCTGAAAGGCCTAATTACACTTGGTGGCATGAGTGACTTTCGATTTGTCATAGAAGGAAATACAATACGCGTCTATCCTCCAACCCGTCAAACAACCTTACTTACGCTTACCATTGACGCTTCTCTTAAAAATGGATTGGGAAAACCAATGAAGGAAAATATTTCCCGAAATATTCAATTTGAAGAAATCAAGCCTTCGTTGCGGCTTAGCGGCAAAGGTGTAATTCTACCGGGATCTTCTGAACTCATGTTTCCATTCGAAGCTGTTAATCTCAAATCGGTCGATGTAAAGATTGTAAAAATATTTTCAGATAACATTAGTCAGTTCTTGCAGGTCAACGATATGGAAAGTAGCAATGAACTGACGCGTGTCGGTCGTGTGGTTTATAATAAATCCGTATCGCTTGCTTCTCTGAAACAAACCGACTTTACTAAATGGAATCAATATGCCCTTGATCTGAGCGAATTAATTAAAACCGATCCCGGAGCAATTTACAGGGTGACCATCAGCTTCAAAAAGAAATATTCCCTTTATCCTTGTATGGAAACTGATTCTTCAGCATTGCAAAAGGAAGAGTTACAGGAAGAAAACTGGGATGACGCTGCACAAAAAGAATCCAGCAGTTGGGACTTTGTTGAAGATTATTACGATGAAAATGAAAACTATCAATGGACGAACCGTGATGATCCGTGCAAAAAAGAATATTATTCTTCCAACCGATGGATAAGCAGAAATGTTCTTTCATCGGATCTTGGAATAATTGCCAAACGCGGAAGCGACGGCAGCATGCTCGTAGTTGTGAATGATATTAAAAACACAAACCCCTTACCCGGAGTAACAATTGAAATATATAACCTGCAACGGCAAATAATTAAAAAATTAAATACAAACTCAAACGGAATGGCAGAGGTTACCATTACGGATAAACCATTTCTTCTCATTGCTAAAAAGGATGAGCAACGCGGGTACTTAAAACTGGATGATGGATCTTCGCTTTCCATGAGTATGTTTGACGTTGCCGGAGAGAAAGTTCAAAAAGGAATTAAAGGATTTATTTACGGCGAGCGCGGAGTATGGAGACCGGGCGATTCACTCTACATCACCTTCATTCTTGACAATAAACAGCAAGCGCTCCCTGATAATTATCCTGTAACATTTGAATTGTACAATCCGCTTGGACAATTAACCCGTCGTATGACGAGCACTACTTCCATCGGTGGTTTTTATTCATTCCAAACAGTAACCGATGAAGAAGCGCCTACAGGAAACTGGGAAGCAAAAGTCAAAGCCGGACCCGCCACGTTTACAAAGAACATACGGATAGAAACAATCATGCCCAACAGGTTGAAAATAAAATTTGACTTTGCGAAAAAATTTCTTTCAAAAGGACTTGCACAATCTGCAGAGCTTGAGGCTCGCTGGTTGCACGGCGCCATTGCACGAAACCTGAAAGCAAATGTGGAAGTAAGTCTTTCAGCAGGAAATACAACATTTCCCAAATACAGCGAGTATGCATTTGATGATCCTACGCGTACTTTTTCTTCAGATAAACAAGTGCTATTCGAAGGTCAACTGAATGAACTCGGCAAAGCAAATGTGGAAGCAGATATTGCAGTTGAAACCGCAGCTCCGGGAATGCTCCAGGCGAATTTTGTTACAAAGGCTTTCGAACCGGGAGGGAATTTCAGTATCGATCGTTTTGCAATTCCTTATCATCCCTATGAAGAATATACGGGTATTCAACTTCCGAAAGGCGATAAAGCCAGAGGAATGCTTTTGACAGATACCAATCATCTTGTAAAAATTGTTTCTGTTGATAAGTATGGAAATCCTGTTCAGGGGAAAAGAAAAATTGAAGTTGAATTTTATCAAATCGAATGGAGATGGTGGTGGGACAAATCGACTGAAGATCTTTCCAATTATAATAATTCACGTTTTCACCGCTTCATCAAAATTGACACTATTACTGTTGTGAACGGTCAAGGCTCCTGGACTCTTAGAGAAACCTATCCTTCGTGGGGTCGTTATCTGTTGCGTGCTCGTGACATTGAAACAGGACACAGTACGGGTAAAGTATTTTACATGGACTGGCCGGGTTGGGCAGGCCGAGGACAACGGGAACAGGGTGGCGGAAGCGCTTCCATGCTTTCATTTTCTTCGGATAAGGAAAAATATCTTGTAGGCGAAGAAGTGGTACTCAACATTCCGACGAGTGAAAACAGTCGAGCATTAATCAGTATTGAATCGGGAACTAAGATTTTAAAAATCGCATGGCTTATAGGTAAAAAAGGTGAAAGCCAATATCGGTTTACAGTCACTCCCGATATGACACCCAACGTATATGTTTATGTTACGCTGCTTCAGCCTCACGCACAGGTTCAAAATGATTTGCCGATTAGACTATACGGTGTAATTCCCTTATTGATTGAAAATCCGGGAACACACATTCAACCCATATTATCTTTGCCTGCTGTTTTAAAACCTGAAGAATCTTTCAAAGTAAGTGTACGGGAACAGAAAGGTAATGAAATGGTATACACTCTTGCTATGGTTGACGATGGTCTGTTAGATCTCACAAGATTCAAAACTCCTGATGCCTGGAGCAGTTTCTATGCACGAGAGGCATTGGGCGTTAAGTCATGGGATTTATACGACAACGTTATGGGTGCCTGGGGAGGAAGACTGGAACGAATTTTAAGTATTGGCGGCGATGAAGGTTTATCAAAACCAAAAGATGGAAAGAAAGCGAATAGGTTCAAACCGGTTGTAAAATTTCTTGGGCCTTTCTTTTTGAAAAAAAGAGAGACCGCTTCACACTCAATTGAAATGCCGCAATACGTCGGCTCTGTTCGAGTGATGGTTGTAGCAGGAAACAATGGCGCTTATGGACTTGCGGAGAAATCCGTTCCAGTGAAAAAACCACTTATGATTCTTGCCACATTACCGCGTGTGCTTGGCCCCGGCGAAACTGCTGAATTACCCGTTACGGTTTTTGCTCTCGAAAATCAGGTGAAAGATGTTAAAGTAGAAATTATTCCCAATGGAATTTTTTCAGCAGAAAAAGGACTTGTGAAAAACATTCACTTTAACACGCCGGGAGATGATTTAGTGAACTTCGGTCTGAAAGTCAAATCCATGATTGGTGTTGGTAGTGTAAAAATAATAGCAACTTCCGGAAAAGAAAGAGCAGAAACCAATGTAGAATTAAATGTATTGAACAGGAATCCTCGAATGGCAACGGTAATTGATACTGTGCTTGATGCCGGACAAAACTGGAATGGTATTTATAAAGCAGTCGGAGTTGCGGGAACAAATAATGTAATGCTGGAGCTTTCTTCCGTGCCGCCTATCAATCTGGGTAAACGTTTAGACTATCTTATTCATTATCCATACGGATGCATTGAACAAACAACATCATCTGTTTTTCCTCAATTGTATCTTTCCGATATTATGGATCTTTCTCCTCAGAAAAAACAAGAAACCGAAAAAAATATAAAAGCGGGAATTGAACGACTCAAGTTATTTTTGCTTCCTTCAGGTGGATTGAGTTACTGGCCGGGAGAATCCAAAGAAGATGATTATGCAACAAATTACGGTGGACACTTTTTAATTGAAGCCGAACAAAAAGGTTTTTCTCTTCCGGCAGGAATGATGGAACAGTGGAAAAAGTATCAAAGGAACAGAGCTACATCCTGGACCTATACGGATGATCAATCCGCTATCCTTACGCAAACATATCGTCTCTATACTCTGGCATTGATTAAGTCGCCTGAGCTTGGAAGTATGAACAGACTCCGGGAAAAGAAAAATCTTCCAAATGTTGCTAGGTGGAGTCTGGCAGCGGCATATCAAATAGCAGGACAAACAGCGGCAGCAGCAGAACTTATTGCCGGCCTGCCTTTAACTTTTAAAAACTATTCTGAACTTTCAGGCAGCTATGGATCCGATGAAAGAGATGAGGCCATAATACTAGAAACGCTTAGTCTTATGAACAAGCGAAGCGAAGCATTGCCCGTAATGAAAGCTTTATCAGAATCCTTATGCAGCAATCAATGGATGAGCACACATACAACTGCGTATACACTTTTAGCAATTGCAAAGTATACCAAAAGTTCACGCCTGAGTACATCCCTTGAATTTTCATATAAACTAAACAGCGCAAAAGAACAGCCGGTAAATACACAAGCGGTTATGAAACAAATAGAATTAAAATTGAGCGATGCTGCCAATGGAAATTATTCGGTTACCAATAAAGGGAAAAATCCGATTTTTGCTCGATTGATTTTATCAGGTATTCCATCAACGGATGATCAAACTGCCTCTCAAAACGGATTGACACTGAAAATCGATTACAAATCAATCGATGGAAAAGATATTGATGTTACAAACATGACTCAGGGAACTGATTTTTATGCTGAAGCAACTGTTACGAATACAGCTGCAAAAGTTGATTATAATGAAATGGCACTAACACAGTTATTTCCTTCGGGCTGGGAAATTATGAATTCCCGACTCGATCAATCGGCCGGAGAAGTAAAAAACTCCGAATTCCGTTATCAGGATATACGCGACGACAGAGTTAATACTTTCTTCGATTTAGAGTCAATGGGAAAGAAAACTTTTAGGATTTATCTTAATGCAAGTTACCTCGGGAATTATTATCTGCCTGCAGTCAGTTGTGAAGCCATGTATGACGCAACTATAAACGCACGAATACCGGGTAAATGGATTACCATTGGAACGAAAGCGCAGCCTGTTGATTTGTCAAAGAAGTAATGCTGAAAAATGTTTTTACATGCCGGCGGATTGCAATCGGTTTACTGCTTAGTTTAGCATTAGTTGTTTATTTATTTATTGTCTGCCTGCCGCAACCGTTGTCCAGAACGCCGGTTTCCGTTGTTTTATTGGACAAAGAAAATAATCTTTTAGGTGCTTCCATTGCAGAAGATGGCCAATGGAGATTTCCTGCACAGAGAAATATTTCCGGAAAATTCATACAGTCAATTATCTGTTTCGAAGACAAACGATTTTATCATCACCCCGGGGTTGATCCCATTTCATTTGTTCGTGCAATAAAAGATAATATTAAAGCAGGAAGAATAAAAAGCGGCGGAAGTACAATTACGATGCAAGTAATACGATTAGTTAGAAAAGGAAAGCAAAGAACCGTTACGGAAAAACTGATTGAAATATTTATGGCTTTGAGGCTGGAGTGTAGCTATTCAAAAGATGAAATCATCAATCTATACGCTTCTTACGCCCCCTTTGGTGGTAATGTCGCCGGTTTAGATGCAGCAGCCTGGAGATACTTTGGAAAACAACAGCAGAATATTTCATTGGGAGAAGCGGCATTGTTTGCCGTATTACCAAACAATCCATCCATGATACGTCCGGGAAAGAACTCTGATAAACTATTACAAAAAAGAAATCGCCTGCTTAATAAACTTTTCCTAACCGGAAAAATTGATAAGAACACTTGTAATCTTGCGCAAAACGAACCTCTTCCCGGAAAACCTTATGCGCTTCCGCGTACAGCAGGACATTTGCTTACGCGTATAAGCAATGAAAAAAAGATCTATAAAAATAATTTTCATTCACTTGTGCATTCGACACTGAGCATTGAATTGCAGAATAGAGTAAATGAGATTATAGAAAAGCATTATAAGGAATTATCTTCTAATGGCATTAACAATACTGCTGCACTTGTCGCTGAAGTGTCGAGTGGCAATGTACTTGCTTATGTTGGCAACATTAACCATCCTGAAAACACTGAATTAAATAGTGATGTAGATGTCATTACAGCACCGCGCAGTACAGGAAGCATATTGAAACCCTTCTTGTTTGCATCAATGCTTTCGGAAGGAGAGATTCTCCCCGGCACTCTGGTAGCAGATATTCCCACACAAATTGCAGGATACTCACCACAAAATTTTAATAAAGAATATGATGGCGCTGTCCCCGCCCGAAGAGCTTTGGAACGATCGCTTAATATCCCTGCAGTTAGAATGCTAAAATCATATGGTATTGGAAAATTTAATTATCAGTTGAAGAAATTGGGAATGACAACATTAAACAAACCGGCCGATTATTATGGACTATCCATTATCCTGGGTGGAGCAGAAGGATGTTTGTGGGATATTGCCGGCATGTATGCAAGCATGGCAAGAGTGTTAAAGAATTTCGGAAAATACTCCGGCCGTTATGATGCTAATGATATTCATCCGCTTCGTTTTGTAAATACGGATGAAAATAAAAGTAAACCCAAACTTGAATCACTGAATGAAAAAGGAACACTTTCAGCCGGTTCGATATGGTTAACCTTAAATGCTATGGAAGAAGTAAATCGTCCGGAACTGGAAAACAACTGGAAAGAATTCTCTTCTTCGAAACGCATTGCCTGGAAGACGGGTACCAGTTTTGGATTTCGTGATGGTTGGGCTATTGGTATTACGCAGAAATATGTCGTTGCTGTTTGGGTTGGAAATGCTGATGGAGAAGGCCGTCCCGGACTCACCGGTATAGCTACTGCTGCGCCCATCATGTTTGACATTTTTAATAATCTTCCTTCCTCTTCCTGGTTTGATCAACCTTACGATGATATGGAAAAAGTATCTGTCTGTTCGAAGAGTGGATATTTATCGTCAGATATTTGTGAAGAGAAAGATTCGTTATGGATTCCCATTGCCGGTTTGCAGACTTCGGCCTGCCCTTATCACCAAATGATTCATCTTGATCAAACAGGAAAATTCAGGGTGACCAGTGACTGCGAATCCATTTCTAAAATGATTCATAAGTCCTGGTTTGTACTACCGCCGGCACAAGAATGGTACTACAAATCAAAAAACAGTAAATATAAAGTACTGCCTGAATACAGGAAAGATTGTGCTTCCGCCGGAAAAAATTTAACAATGGAATTTATCTACCCCAAAAAATCAACACAAATATATGTTCCTATTGAGCTCGACGGAAAAACCGGGAAAACAATTTTTGAAGTAGCCCATCGCAATACCGAAACAAAAATATACTGGCATTTAGACGATGAATATATAGGATCTACCAGGCACTTTCATCAGATGGCATTGAGTCCATCACCCGGGAAACACGCTGTTACAATTGTCGATGAAAATGGTGAAAGGCTTGAATTACAAATTGAGATTTTAGATAAAGGATTAAAATAAGCCTCGGGTTTTTCCTGCTACATAAACTATTTAATATCCTTCATCATTCTGAATGTAACGAAACCAAGTAAGACCGTTACAATAACCAGCGATATCCATATAAATCGTTTATCTGAAAATATTTTTCCAAATCCATTTTCTTCACTGCTCTCTTGCATTGGGGCAATTGATTTAAGCTCCCCGGGAATGATTACATCCAACGCTGCAGGAATAACTGACTGAAAATGTCTTAAATCGTAATTCGGCGAATTAAGTAAAGAATCACCCAAACGCAATGTGTAATTGCCTCCTTTCTCAAGGTTAGCGATACAATAATGGTTAATCTGGAAACATTGTAAATCAGATAACTTTAATGGAACATTATCTTCATTCTGAACTTCAAACCATAATTCCTTCGTTCGTATTGAACCGATTGCAAAACGAAGAGGCAATTTTGAATTAAGTGCTAATTGATCAATATAATCACGATAATTTCCCTTTGATTTCTTGTTTGTAAAATATACGTTCACCTGCCTAAGAAAATATTCCGGGGCATGAATATTAAATTGTACTTCATTAATTTCCAAAGTATCGTCAAGCATTAGATGCACCCAGGTTGTTTTTTGCTTTGTGCTGTCAGAAACAACAAAGGATGATTTTAATTGGGTAAATATTCCCTTAGTTACTTTGGCTTCATAATAACCTGCTTTTATTATATCAACAGGAGCTGAATGCTTGTCGTCAATCTCAACTTTATAGAAATCATAATTTGTAAGAGGGAAATTTATGAGTTTAATTTCAGTTACACTCTTTTCATTTCTAATTGATGAAATCAATTCATTTTCCTTAACAACAAACCATTGTTTACGATCGTAACTTCCGGTTAAACGCATAGTCTTGTTTACATCAGCATTTCGAACAACAAGACTAATGTTATTGATGGGTTCACGTCCTTTGTTTTCAATAATAACTTGCGTAAGGCTGTCTTTCAAATAGTTCTTGTAAACAATTTCATATTCAACAAAAGAAGATGAAAGATTTATAGGAATGTCATCTTTTATAATATACGGGACTTCCTGCTCATTGCTGTCAAATAATCTTAAATCAGAATTTCCTGATCTGAGTTTTGAGTATATGCCGGGTGTTAGTTGAATTTTATAGTAGCGTGTATTGTCTACAGCAGGCAATTTACTTTCAAAGCGAAAATTGTTTGCAGTAATACTCAGGCTGACAATAAGGAACAAAAACAAAAATAATATTTTCTTCATTTATTCATTTTTATTAGTGTCTTCCGAATCGTTACTTTGTGCAGGCTGTTCATTCTTTAAAATTAAGTTCTTTAATCGCTGGTACATAAAGGAAACAACTAACAATAAAACTCCAAGTGATATAAAAGCTCCAATCCTGCCACCTTCAGAAACACCTTTTATATCTGATAAAAATAATTTTAAAATGGTAATAAAAAACAGGGAAAGTGATATTATGCGCAACGATCGATCCTTCCTGCGCATACCTTGTTGCATTAGTACTAAAGAAACTATTCCCCACAAAACTGTATAACCTGCTTTGAATACCTGGTTATTTATCTGTCTGATTGCAAAGCCCGGGCGGAAACTTATCCAGGTAACAATATGATTGAGTTCTGCGCTGGAAAGGAAGACAATTAAAAAGACTGTAATCCACTTAATCCATACCAATTTATTTTTGTCCAAAATATTATTGGCCGACCGATAGAAAGTATAAATGCCTGCTGCAATTAAACCGGCAAGCAGGAAGTGTAGAATAAAAAATACACCGTTAAATCCATCAACAAGAAAATTACTTCTTACTTGAATGATAGCCGGGTTGTATATAAATAAATAGGAAAAAAGGAGAACAGCTGAAAGCACTGTTAGAGCGTAAGGAAATATTCCCGATGTTCTTTTTCGTAAAAAAATGTAGGCTATAGTTAAAAAAGCAAAATTGTAAATTCCCAGTGAAATGTTTCTTGCCGGAAGATCATGTCCAAAGCGGATTAGCTGGTAATTGATTTCAAGCAGGAACATGAAATATAGAATAGCAACAAAAGCTATTTTTAACATGGTTTTAAAAGCAGCTAAATTTGATTTTCCCGATTTATACATATAGTCGGGTTCGCTCCTCATTAATCGAATCGATAAAAAAACAGAAGCGAAAGAAACAAAACTTGTAATGAATGCCTTATTTAAAAAGGCAGGAAGTAAATAGGGCATTCCATTGAGATAATATTTAGACCAGTCCATAAACAAACTGACAAACATTAAAATATTTACAATGAAAGATGTTATCCTTATTAATTTTATTCCTGATTTCATTGAAAACCACAATAGCAATACAGCTTCAGCCGACCAGAATAATGTAATGTAATTACCTTCCAGCTGCACGGGAGCTGTCAGACTTAAGAAAGTTAAGACCAGCCCTATTAAAAGATAAATCAGGTTGCGGTCTATACTTTTGTTTTTATAAAATACATAGGCAAAGCCAAAATTAAAAACGCCAAGAAGCGCTGTAAAAATACCCTGGTAAGTTGTTTCGAAATAATAATACAAGATGCTCATTCCTGCCCCATAAAAAAGGAAAGTATTGCTCAATAACATTCCGATTTCAAAAACTTTAAACGCTATTTTATTTTTAAGATTGTAGACAATATTCATTAGAAAGAAGGTGAGATAAAATGCTGCGCCAAAAGCGAGAGCCCCGGCATAAGGAGCATCAGGAACATTCAGGCATTTCGTTATCAGCCAGCCTCCATATATTAGAACCGTAAAAACATAACATAATATATTTACGAGATTCCATTTTTTCAGATATGCAAGCACAAGCATTCCGCAATCCAATATCAATAAATACGTAAATAATATAATATAATTTCCTTCACCAGTGCTTAGAATAAAAGGTGATGAAAAACCGCCGATCAATGCTAATACTGCCAGTTCAACTCTGTCGTATGCTAAAGAAAGTGCAACTGCAAAACCGGTAATAACAACCATAATAGCAAATGCGGCGGCCTGACTGAAAATATGGTATTGATGAAAGGCAATGGCTATTGTGAAGTACAGAACTGCTAATCCTCCGCCAACAAGAACAGAGCTAAATGCTTTATAGGTTTTATTCAACCGATGGGCAATTCCAATTAGCAAGCCTCCTGCCAGTACACCTATACCTACTCTGCCTATTTCATTGATCCAATCTTTGTCAATAGCGTATTTAACAAAATATCCTATTCCAAGAACTAAAATGGCAATACCAATTTTGTTTATGAGATTCTCACCAATAAATTTCTCCAGGTCGGGGTGCCTTTCAAAAAAAGAAGGTTTTG
>JAYURB010000607.1:0-14161 GCA_043756425.1 Bacteroidota bacterium | reverse complement strand
ACTTTTGAGTGTACAAGAGATGAAATTGATGGTAAAGGAAATCCTTAAAATGGAAGATCCTCAAAGAAACTACGGAGGAAAGCCGTTTATGACTTTGTTGAAAAACGCTGACATAGAAGGCCGATTCAAATAATAAAATTCACCATTTTTCGGAATTGCAAAACTTAAGCAACTTTAACCCGGCTGAACTTATCCAGCAATTATGAGCTACGAAAATTACCGTCCCACAGGATATCGCTTATTGCCAGAAGTAGTAAAGAATTTACTCATTATAAATGGTATCATGTACCTGGCAACCATGATATTAATGCAAAAAGGGGTAGATTTAATCGATGTCTTAGGCTTGCATTACATTTCCTCAGAAAAGTTTAAAGCATATCAATTTATAACATACATGTTCATGCACGATAATACCAGTATCATGCATATTTTGTTGAATATGCTGGCTTTGTACATGTTTGGAAGTGCCGTTGAAAACGTCTGGGGAGGCAAGCGTTTCCTGATTTTTTACATACTTACCGGTCTGGGCGCGGCTTTGGCACATTATGCAATTGTTTATTATCAGTTAAATCCCGAAATATCATTTTTAAAATCGTATATTAATGCTGAATCTACAACTCAGATGACCAATATACTGAATACTGAAGCGTTTAAATACAGGTATGGACAGGAACTTTATGATGCGGTGAATACAAATGGCTTATCGCCCACAGAGAGTATTTCTTATGCTTCTCAAATGATGACTCAGCTGCTGAATGCTCCTGTAATAATCGGTGCTTCAGGGGCAGTATACGGTGTTCTGCTGGCGTATGGAATGTTATTTCCAAACAGTCTCCTTTATTTATTCTTTGCCATACCGGTTAAAGCTAAATATGTTGTTGTTTTATACGGTGTAATTGAATTGTATTCAGGAATAACAGGAGGCGGTGGCAACGTTGCACATTTTGCACATCTTGGCGGATTATTAACAGGTATTATAATTATCCTGTTCTGGAGAAGTAAATACAAACAAAGAAGAGACGATCAATTTTGAAAATGTTATGAATTCACCACTAAAAAATCTTCGTTCTCAGGTTCGTATTTCCGATACGTTGCAGCGCCTATTAATTATTAACATTGGGCTTTTTCTGGTGCTGCGGATTGTCAATGCTATTTCAAGACTCTTCTTGGTTCCTATCTTTGAGTTTGTCGATGTCGCCGATATATTATCCATACCGGCAAGCCTTTCTCTTTTCTTTACAAAGCCCTGGACAATTATTACCTATATGTTCTTTCATTGGGAAATAAGTCACATATTATTTAATATACTTTGGCTGTATTGGATGGGCCGGATCTTCCAGGAATATCTTGGCAACAAAAAACTATTAAATACATATTTAATGGGCGGACTATCGGGAGCAATTTTCTTTATTGCTGCTTATAATTTATTTCCGCTTTTTTCAGGCTCATTACCTTCTGCATATGCACTCGGAGCTTCAGCAAGTGTTCTGGCAATTACCGTTGCTGCTGCTACACTCGTTCCTGATTATAAAATTCATCTTCTTTTTTTTGGAGCCGTATCTTTAAAATGGATTGCGCTTGCTTCTATTTTGCTTGATCTTGTGAATGTAAGCGGTTCAAATGCCGGTGGACATATAGCACACCTTGGTGGAGCGCTTTACGGTTTTATTTATATTAAAAGACTTCAAAAAGGGCAGGATCTGACTGCCTGGCTAACAAACTTTTTCGACCGTTTTTCTTCCGGAAGTAGAATGAAAGTTGCATACAAAAAGAAAAAAATGGACGAGGAATTTATTCTCGATAAAAAAGCTAAACAAGAAAGGATGGACGAAATACTTGATAAAATCAGTAAATCCGGTTACGGAAGTCTTACACAAGAAGAAAAAAATTTTCTATTTAAAGTCAGCAAGGAAGAATAAATGTTTATTCACCCCGATGAAAATCACATTGCATGTTCAGGAAAATAGTTTGGATTACTAATATTCTTGCAGCTGCCGGACTGGCTCTTTCACTGCTTGCAGCTTATGTTAGTCCGGGAAAAATCTGGTGGCTGGCATTGTTTGGTTTAGGTTTTGAAATACTTTTTGTCTTAAATATTGTTTATGTAATTTTTTGGATTATTGGCCGGAACAAAAGAGTGTTTCTATCGCTGCTCCTGATTCTTTTAAGCATTGGCAGAATAACAAGTGTTGTTCAGTTAAATTTTTCATCTGAAAAAGAAGAAAACCTCACGAAAAAGGGTTACATTAAAGTTATGTCTTTCAACGTCCGGCTGTTTAATTTATACAACTGGTTTCATAATAAAGAAACTCGAAAAAATATTTTTGAATTCCTTAAAAAAGAAAATCCGGATATAATTTGCTTTCAGGAATTTTATTCATCAGATAAAAAAAACCCTTCTTTCAATAATGAAGATACATTAATCACCTATCTACAAACTCCATTTTCACAAATTGATTATACTTTTACCCTTCGTAAAACAGACCATTGGGGAATTGCCACCTTTAGCAAGTTTCCAATTGTCGGAAAAGATGCTATACACTTCCAGGCTAAAGGCGCAAATACCGTAATCATAAGCGATATAAAATTGGGTGAAGATACTATTCGCTTATTCAATACTCATCTGCAAAGTATTCGTTTCGCCTGGTCCGATTATAAGTTTATTGAAAACCTTAACAAAGAAGATATTGAACAGGATGAATTGAAAGGAGGACTCACCATTCTCCGTCGACTCAAACGTGCTTTTGTAAAAAGGGCAAAACAAGTTGAAACGTTGCGAGACTCCATGAATGCAAGTCCTTATCCTGTCATTTTATGCGGCGACTTTAACGATACACCATCTTCGTATACCTATGCTACCCTTTCTTCGAATATGCTGGATGCATTCAGAGAAAGTGGTCGCGGTTCAGGAAAAACCTATGCCGGTCCTTTTCCTTCTTTCAGAATTGATTATATTTTTCATGATAAAAGAATACAATCTGCAGCATTTAAAACCTTTAATGAAAAACTGTCCGATCATTACCCAATTTCATGTTTTGTGAAAATTATGGACAAGTAATAATCTAATTAGCTAATCGGACAATAAATCTTTATTTTCGCGCATGAACCGGACCGTATCCTTTCATACCCTTGGATGTAAACTTAATTTCGCTGAAACATCAGCTATTGGAAAGCAACTGAAAACTGCAGGCTTTCAGAAATTGGAATTTGAAGATGGTGCTGATGTTGTTGTGATTAATACATGCTCCGTCACAGAAAATGCGGATAAAGAATGCAAGACTATAGTGAAAAGAGCCTTGCAGAAAAATCCCGATACTTTTATCGCTGTCATTGGTTGCTATGCTCAGTTGAAGCCTGAAGAAATTTCAAAAATTGATGGTGTCGATCTTGTATTGGGTGCAACAGAAAAATTTAATTTGCCTTCCTATCTGACTGATTATTCAAAAAAAAATAAAGCTGAAATTCATTCCTGCACCATTAACGAAGCTGATATTTTTCATCCTGCTTATTCTTTCGGCGATAGAACCCGTGCTTTCTTAAAAGTTCAGGATGGATGTAACTACCCCTGCTCTTATTGTACGATTCCCCTTGCGCGTGGAGCAAGTCGTAGCGCTTCTATACAGGATATTATTACTCAGGCGAAAGAACTTGCATCTAAAGGAATTCTGGAAATCGTTCTCACTGGAGTTAATATTGGTGATTATGGAATTTTCAACAGTCATTCAAAAGAACATGAAAGCAGTTTTCTTGAGTTAATAAAAAATCTGGATATTGCTGATGGAATTGAACGCTTTAGAATTTCATCCATTGAACCCAATTTGTTAAGTGATGAAATTATTTCTTTTGTTTCTCAATCCAATCGCTTTGCACCTCATTTTCATCTGCCGCTTCAAAGCGGCAGCAATAAAATTCTTGGATTTATGCGAAGGAGATACCGAACAGACCTTTATGTTGAGAGAGTTAATAAAATTAAAGCGCTTATGCCTCACGCCTGTATTGGAGCCGATGTTATTGTTGGCTTTCCCGGAGAAACAGAAGAAGATTTTCTAGAAACGTATCGTTTCATTCAAGATTTGGATATTTCTTATTTGCATGTTTTCACATATTCTGAAAGACCAAATACTGAAGCAGCCTCCATGCCGGGAATAGTACCGTATGCTGAAAGAAAAAAAAGAAATAAAATGCTTCGCATTCTTTCAGAGAAAAAAAGAAATCTATTTAACATAGAAAATATGGGAAAAACGTTCACCGTTCTTTTCGAAGAAGAGAATAAAAATGAACAGATGTCCGGTTATACAGAAAATTACATTAGAGTAACAAGACCTTTCAACCGAACGCTTGTTAATTTTCCGGTTAAATTAAAAATTGAATCCACTGATTGTTTTATCACAACCGACGAAGCAACAGAAATAAAAGCCTGATCAATCTATCTTTTTTTCTTTATTAATTTACTAATTCAAAAAACACATTATGTATCCAGGCATTTCTGATCTCATAAACGATTTTTTCGGAACTCATTTTACAGCCTCTTTCCCTCCCTCTTTTGGTACTCTTGTGGCCATTTCTTTTTTACTAGCCGCTTACACACTTGGTCTGGAGCTGAAAAGAAAAGAAAAAATGGGCCGCCTGAAACCTCTTTTACAAAAAGAAATTTTAGGACAAGCAGCTTCTGCTGGCGAACTTTTCTGGAATGGCATTTATGGTTTTCTCATTGGATTTAAAATTGTTTATATACTCTTTAACCATGTAGAATTCTTAGATAACCCCCAAAAGATAATTCTGTCCCTGAAAGGAAATCTTGCCGGAGGATTTTTGCTTGGTGCTTTGTTTGTATTTCTTAAATACAGAGAAAAAAATAAGGTTAAACTAAAAGTACCTGAAGTTTCAGAAAAACTTGTTTATCCTCATCAACTTGTTTCGGAAATTACCATGGCTTCAGCTTTAGGTGGATTGTTAGGAGCAAAGATTTTTCACCTACTCGAATACTGGAGCGATTTCACAGCCGATCCTTTCGGCATGTTTTTCAGCGGGAGCGGGCTGACTATGTACGGTGGACTTATCGTAGGAGCTATCGTTGTACTTTGGTATGGAAATAAAAATAACATCCCTCCTCTCGAGCTTTGTGACTCTAATGCACCTGGGTTAATGTTAGCGTATGGAACAGGAAGACTGGGATGCCAGCTAGCCGGTGATGGTGATTGGGGAATAGTAAATAATTTACCGAAACCTTCCTTCATGAGTTTTCTACCTGACTGGTTTTGGAGCTATCGTTATCCAAACAATGTAATCAATGAAGGAATTCCAATTGATGGCTGCACAGGAAATCATTGTTATCAGCTGGCAGAAAGTGTTTTTCCTACGCCATTATATGAAAGTATCGTTTGCATTGGTTTGTTTTTTGTTTTGTGGTCTATGCGAAAAAGAATAAATATTCCAGGAATGCTATTTTCCTGGTATCTTTTGTTTAACGGTATAGAACGATTTTTGATTGAGCAGATCAGAATCAATTCAAAGTACCATCTGGCTGGTATCGATTTTTCACAGGCTCAGCTCATCTCTCTTATTTTAATCCTCACCGGAATTTTCGGCATATTTTATTTCCGGAAAAAAGTAAAAACCAATGAAGGATTATAAAGAAATTTGTCTTGAAGTCACCAAACTGACAAGTGTTGTAGGTAAATTTATTCTCGAAGAAAGAAAGAAATTTAACAACAGCTTCATAGAGAAAAAGGGTCACAACGATCTCGTTTCTTATGTAGATAAGAAGTCTGAAGAGATGCTTGTGGAAAAATTAAAAATAATTCTACCGGAAGCAGGATTTATTACAGAGGAAAATACTTCAACTTCAAGAGGTCCGATCTACAATTGGATCATCGATCCTTTGGATGGAACAACAAATTTCATTCATGGAATGCCAATCTTTTGTATCAGTATTGGTTTAATGAAAAACAATGAAATTGTAATTGGCGTCGTTCACGAATTAAATTTATCGGAATGCTTTTATGGATGGGAAAACGGCGGCTCTTATTTAAACGGTGAAAGAATTTATGTTTCCGGCGTAAAACTACTTTCAGATTCACTCCTTGCTACAGGTTTTCCATATCACAAGTATGACCGCATGAAGCCCTACATGGAAATTTTCGACTACTGCATGCACAATACACATGGCTTACGCCGACTCGGTTCAGCAGCTGCCGATCTTGCTTATGTTGCTTGTGGAAGGTTTGAAGGATTTTATGAATACGGATTGAATTCATGGGATGTGGCAGGTGGAGTTTTACTGGTTAGAGAAGCCGGAGGCATTGTTACTGATTTTTCAGGGAAGGATAATTTTATTTTCGGTGAGGAGGTTATTGCTACGAATGCTCATATTGCCGGAGAGTTTATAAATGTGGTTAAAACGAAATTTGGTGGTGGTTGAGAAATAGTTTACGCGGATTACAAATCCGCAATTATTTAGAGCAGGATTGAAAATCCTGCACAGCGGTACTGTTTACAAATTCTGCACAGCGGGAAAATCCTGCACAGCAGTGTTAAATAGTAAATTATAAAAATAGTTTTTGTAGTAGGGAATAGTTATTAATTAATAATTTAGTTGATTACATTCAAGATGAGACCTTTCAATGAAGTATTAAAAGAATGGACAGATATTGATATTGCCCAACATTTATTGGCCATACAAATAGGATTTCTTAAAGAAGAAGAAAGATTTATACCTTGGAAAGGATTCTATTTTACTGACAATAAATTCTCACAAGTATTAGGAGGCTTCTTATCTAATTTAGTAGATATAGGATTTTTGGAATATAATGAGGAACTTGATCAGGTCCGTATTAATAGTACTTTTAAGTATAGTTTGTTGCAAGAGTGAATTACAGCTGTGCAGGATTTGTAATCCTGCACAGCTGTACAGTTTACAAATCATTCACCGCGGTGAAGTTTACAAATCCTGCACAGCACTGAAAATTTTGCATAGCGGGGACCGAAAAGTTTGGATATGTCTTGAGAGAAAAAAGAATTTAAGGAACCACCGCTGTGCAGGATTTTCAATCCTGCTCTATATAACAACGGAACCGATAGCTATCGGTTCCGTTGTTATATAGAGCAGGATTGAAAATCCTGCACAGCGGTGGTTCCTTAAATTCTTTTTTCTCTCAAGACATATCCAAACTTTTCGGTCCCCGCTATGCAAAATTTTCAGTGCTGTGCAGGATTTGTAAACTTCACCGCGGTGAATGATTTGTAAACTGTACAGCTGTGCAGGATTACAAATCCTGCACAGCTGTAATTCACTCTTGCAACAAACTATACTTAAAAGTACTATTAATACGGACCTGATCAAGTTCCTCATTATATTCCAAAAATCCTATATCTACTAAATTAGATAAGAAGCCTCCTAATACTTGTGAGAATTTATTGTCAGTAAAATAGAATCCTTTCCAAGGTATAAATCTTTCTTCTTCTTTAAGAAATCCTATTTGTATGGCCAATAAATGTTGGGCAATATCAATATCTGTCCATTCTTTTAATACTTCATTGAAAGGTCTCATCTTGAATGTAATCAACTAAATTATTAATTAATAACTATTCCCTACTACAAAAACTATTTTTATAATTTACTATTTAACACTGCTGTGCAGGATTTTCCCGCTGTGCAGAATTTGTAAACAGTACCGCTGTGCAGGATTTTCAATCCTGCTCTAAATAATTGCGGATTTGTAATCCGCGTAAACTATTTCTCAACCACCACCAAATTTCGTTTTAACCACATTTATAAACTCTCCGGCAATATGAGCATTCGTAGCAATAACCTCCTCACCGAAAATAAAATTATCCTTCCCTGAAAAATCAGTAACAATGCCTCCGGCTTCTCTAACCAGTAAAACTCCACCTGCCACATCCCATGAATTCAATCCGTATTCATAAAATCCTTCAAACCTTCCACAAGCAACATAAGCAAGATCGGCAGCTGCTGAACCGAGTCGGCGTAAGCCATGTGTATTGTGCATGCAGTAGTCGAAAATTTCCATGTAGGGCTTCATGCGGTCATACTTGTGATATGGAAAACCTGTAGCAAGGAGTGAATCTGAAAGTAGTTTTACGCCGGAAACATAAATTCTTTCACCGTTTAAATAAGAGCCGCCGTTTTCCCATCCATAAAAGCATTCCGATAAATTTAATTCGTGAACGACGCCAATTACAATTTCATTGTTTTTCATTAAACCAATACTGATACAAAAGATTGGCATTCCATGAATGAAATTTGTTGTTCCATCCAAAGGATCGATGATCCAATTGTAGATCGGACCTCTTGAAGTTGAAGTATTTTCCTCTGTAATAAATCCTGCTTCCGGTAGAATTATTTTTAATTTTTCCACAAGCATCTCTTCAGACTTCTTATCTACATAAGAAACGAGATCGTTGTGACCCTTTTTCTCTATGAAGCTGTTGTTAAATTTCTTTCTTTCTTCGAGAATAAATTTACCTACAACACTTGTCAGTTTGGTGACTTCAAGACAAATTTCTTTATAATCCTTCATTGGTTTTTACTTTTTTCCGGAAATAAAATATGCCGAAAATTCCGGTGAGGATTAAAATAAGAGAGATGAGCTGAGCCTGTGAAAAATCGATACCAGCCAGATGGTACTTTGAATTGATTCTGATCTGCTCAATCAAAAATCGTTCTATACCGTTAAACAAAAGATACCAGGAAAATAGCATTCCTGGAATATTTATTCTTTTTCGCATAGACCACAAAACAAAAAACAAACCAATGCAAACGATACTTTCATATAATGGCGTAGGAAAAACACTTTCTGCCAGCTGATAACAATGATTTCCTGTGCAGCCATCAATTGGAATTCCTTCATTGATTACATTGTTTGGATAACGATAGCTCCAAAACCAGTCAGGTAGAAAACTCATGAAGGAAGGTTTCGGTAAATTATTTACTATTCCCCAATCACCATCACCGGCTAGCTGGCATCCCAGTCTTCCTGTTCCATACGCTAACATTAACCCAGGTGCATTAGAGTCACAAAGCTCGAGAGGAGGGATGTTATTTTTATTTCCATACCAAAGTACAACGATAGCTCCTACGATAAGTCCACCGTACATAGTCAGCCCGCTCCCGCTGAAAAACATGCCGAAAGGATCGGCTGTGAAATCGCTCCAGTATTCGAGTAGGTGAAAAATCTTTGCTCCTAACAATCCACCTAAAGCTGAAGCCATGGTAATTTCCGAAACAAGTTGATGAGGATAAACAAGTTTTTCTGAAACTTCAGGTACTTTTAGTTTAACCTTATTTTTTTCTCTGTATTTAAGAAATACAAACAAAGCACCAAGCAAAAATCCTCCGGCAAGATTTCCTTTCAGGGACAGAATTATCTTTTGGGGGTTATCTAAGAATTCTACATGGTTAAAGAGTATATAAACAATTTTAAATCCAATGAGAAAACCATAAATGCCATTCCAGAAAAGTTCGCCAGCAGAAGCTGCTTGTCCTAAAATTTCTTTTTGTAAAAGAGGTTTCAGGCGGCCCATTTTTTCTTTTCTTTTCAGCTCCAGACCAAGTGTGTAAGCGGCTAGTAAAAAAGAAATGGCCACAAGAGTACCAAAAGAGGGAGGGAAAGAGGCTGTAAAATGAGTTCCGAAAAAATCGTTTATGAGATCAGAAATGCCTGGATACATAATGTGTTTTTTGAATTAGTAAATTAATAAAGAAAAAAAGATAGATTGATCAGGCTTTTATTTCTGTTGCTTCGTCGGTTGTGATAAAACAATCAGTGGATTCAATTTTTAATTTAACCGGAAAATTAACAAGCGTTCGGTTGAAAGGTCTTGTTACTCTAATGTAATTTTCTGTATAACCGGACATCTGTTCATTTTTATTCTCTTCTTCGAAAAGAACGGTGAACGTTTTTCCCATATTTTCTATGTTAAATAGATTTCTTTTTTTCTCTGAAAGAATGCGAAGCATTTTATTTCTTTTTTTTCTTTCAGCATACGGTACTATTCCCGGCATGGAGGCTGCTTCAGTATTTGGTCTTTCAGAATATGTGAAAACATGCAAATAAGAAATATCCAAATCTTGAATGAAACGATACGTTTCTAGAAAATCTTCTTCTGTTTCTCCGGGAAAGCCAACAATAACATCGGCTCCAATACAGGCGTGAGGCATAAGCGCTTTAATTTTATTAACTCTCTCAACATAAAGGTCTGTTCGGTATCTCCTTCGCATAAATCCAAGAATTTTATTGCTGCCGCTTTGAAGCGGCAGATGAAAATGAGGTGCAAAGCGATTGGATTGAGAAACAAAAGAAATAATTTCATCACTTAACAAATTGGGTTCAATGGATGAAATTCTAAAGCGTTCAATTCCATCAGCAATATCCAGATTTTTTATTAACTCAAGAAAACTGCTTTCATGTTCTTTTGAATGACTGTTGAAAATTCCATAATCACCAATATTAACTCCAGTGAGAACGATTTCCAGAATTCCTTTAGATGCAAGTTCTTTCGCCTGAGTAATAATATCCTGTATAGAAGCGCTACGACTTGCTCCACGCGCAAGGGGAATCGTACAATAAGAGCAGGGGTAGTTACATCCATCCTGAACTTTTAAGAAAGCACGGGTTCTATCGCCGAAAGAATAAGCAGGATGAAAAATATCAGCTTCGTTAATGGTGCAGGAATGAATTTCAGCTTTATTTTTTTTTGAATAATCAGTCAGATAGGAAGGCAAATTAAATTTTTCTGTTGCACCCAATACAAGATCGACACCATCAATTTTTGAAATTTCTTCAGGCTTCAACTGAGCATAGCAACCAATGACAGCGATAAAAGTATCGGGATTTTTCTGCAAGGCTCTTTTCACTATAGTCTTGCATTCTTTATCCGCATTTTCTGTGACGGAGCATGTATTAATCACAACAACATCAGCACCATCTTCAAATTCCAATTTCTGAAAGCCTGCAGTTTTCAGTTGCTTTCCAATAGCTGATGTTTCAGCGAAATTAAGTTTACATCCAAGGGTATGAAAGGATACGGTCCGGTTCATGCGCGAAAATAAAGATTTATTGTCCGATTAGCTAATTAGATTATTACTTGTCCATAATTTTCACAAAACATGAAATTGGGTAATGATCGGACAGTTTTTCATTAAAGGTTTTAAATGCTGCAGATTGTATTCTTTTATCATGAAAAATATAATCAATTCTGAAAGAAGGAAAAGGACCGGCATAGGTTTTTCCTGAACCGCGACCACTTTCTCTGAATGCATCCAGCATATTCGAAGAAAGGGTAGCATAGGTATACGAAGATGGTGTATCGTTAAAGTCGCCGCATAAAATGACAGGATAAGGACTTGCATTCATGGAGTCTCGCAACGTTTCAACTTGTTTTGCCCTTTTTACAAAAGCACGTTTGAGTCGACGGAGAATGGTGAGTCCTCCTTTCAATTCATCCTGTTCAATATCTTCTTTGTTAAGGTTTTCAATAAACTTATAATCGGACCAGGCGAAACGAATACTTTGCAGATGAGTATTGAATAAGCGAATAGTATCTTCACCCAATTTTATATCGCTTATGATTACGGTATTTGCGCCTTTAGCCTGGAAGTGTATAGCATCTTTTCCGACAATTGGAAACTTGCTAAAGGTGGCAATTCCCCAATGGTCTGTTTTACGAAGGGTAAAAGTATAATCAATTTGTGAAAATGGAGTTTGTAGATAGGTGATTAATGTATCTTCATTATTGAAAGAAGGGTTTTTTTTATCTGATGAATAAAATTCCTGAAAGCAAATTATATCCGGATTTTCTTTTTTAAGGAATTCAAAAATATTTTTTCGAGTTTCTTTATTATGAAACCAGTTGTATAAATTAAACAGCCGGACGTTGAAAGACATAACTTTAATGTAACCCTTTTTCGTGAGGTTTTCTTCTTTTTCAGATGAAAAATTTAACTGAACAACACTTGTTATTCTGCCAATGCTTAAAAGAATCAGGAGCAGCGATAGAAACACTCTTTTGTTCCGGCCAATAATCCAAAAAATTACATAAACAATATTTAAGACAAAAAGTATTTCAAAACCTAAACCAAACAATGCCAGCCACCAGATTTTTCCCGGACTAACATAAGCTGCAAGCAGTGAAAGAGCCAGTCCGGCAGCTGCAAGAATATTAGTAATCCAAACTATTTTCCTGAACATGCAATGTGATTTTCATCGGGGTGAATAAACATTTATTCTTCCTTGCTGACTTTAAATAGAAAATTTTTTTCTTCTTGTGTAAGACTTCCGTAACCGGATTTACTGATTTTATCAAGTATTTCGTCCATCCTTTCTTGTTTAGCTTTTTTATCGAGAATAAATTCCTCGTCCATTTTTTTCTTTTTGTATGCAACTTTCATTCTACTTCCGGAAGAAAAACGGTCGAAAAAGTTTGTTAGCCAGGCAGTCAGATCCTGCCCTTTTTGAAGTCTTTTAATATAAATAAAACCGTAAAGCGCTCCACCAAGGTGTGCTATATGTCCACCGGCATTTGAACCGCTTACATTCACAAGATCAAGCAAAATAGAAGCAAGCGCAATCCATTTTAAAGATACGGCTCCAAAAAAAAGAAGATGAATTTTATAATCAGGAACGAGTGTAGCAGCAGCAACGGTAATTGCCAGAACACTTGCTGAAGCTCCGAGTGCATATGCAGAAGGTAATGAGCCTGAAAAAAGCGGAAATAAATTATAAGCAGCAATAAAGAAAATTGCTCCCGATAGTCCGCCCATTAAATATGTATTTAATAGTTTTTTGTTGCCAAGATATTCCTGGAAGATCCGGCCCATCCAATACAGCCAAAGTATATTAAATAATATGTGACTTATTTCCCAATGAAAGAACATATAGGTAATAATTGTCCAGGGCTTTGTAAAGAAAAGAGAAAGGCTTGCCGGTATGGATAATATATCGGCGACATCGACAAACTCAAAGATAGGAACCAAGAAGAGTCTTGAAATAGCATTGACAATCCGCAGCACCAGAAAAAGCCCAATGTTAATAATTAATAGGCGCTGCAACGTATCGGAAATACGAACCTGAGAACGAAGATTTTTTAGTGGTGAATTCATAACATTTTCAAAATTGATCGTCTCTTCTTTGTTTGTATTTACTTCTCCAGAACAGGATAATTATAATACCTGTTAATAATCCGCCAAGATGTGCAAAATGTGCAACGTTGCCACCGCCTCCTGTTATTCCTGAATACAATTCAATTACACCGTATAAAACAACAACATATTTAGCTTTAACCGGTATGGCAAAGAATAAATAAAGGAGACTGTTTGGAAATAACATTCCATACGCCAGCAGAACACCGTATACTGCCCCTGAAGCACCGATTATTACAGGAGCATTCAGCAGCTGAGTCATCATTTGAGAAGCATAAGAAATACTCTCTGTGGGCGATAAGCCATTTGTATTCACCGCATCATAAAGTTCCTGTCCATACCTGTATTTAAACGCTTCAGTATTCAGTATATTGGTCATCTGAGTTGTAGATTCAGCATTAATATACGATTTTAAAAATGATATTTCGGGATTTAACTGATAATAAACAATTGCATAATGTGCCAAAGCCGCGCCCAGACCGGTAAGTATGTAAAAAATCAGGAAACGCTTGCCTCCCCAGACGTTTTCAACGGCACTTCCAAACATGTACAAAGCCAGCATATTCAACAAAATATGCATGATACTGGTATTATCGTGCATGAACATGTATGTTATAAATTGATATGCTTTAAACTTTTCTGAGGAAATGTAATGCAAGCCTAAGACATCGATTAAATCTACCCCTTTTTGCATTAATATCATGGTTGCCAGGTACATGATACCATTTATAATGAGTAAATTCTTTACTACTTCTGGCAATAAGCGATATCCTGTGGGACGGTAATTTTCGTAGCTCATAATTGCTGGATAAGTTCAGCCGGGTTAAAGTTGCTTAAGTTTTGCAATTCCGAAAAATGGTGAATTTTATTATTTGAATCGGCCTTCTATGTCAGCGTTTTTCAACAAAGTCATAAACGGCTTTCCTCCGTAGTTTCTTTGAGGATCTTCCATTTTAAGGATTTCCTTTACCATCAATTTCATCTCTTGTACACTCAAAAGTG
>JAYURB010000606.1:0-2382 GCA_043756425.1 Bacteroidota bacterium | reverse complement strand
GCATTATTTTCTCATCAGGTGATTGAACTTCGCGGGTAACATTCTTTAAAATAAAAAGCACTACAATCTGCACCGATAAAATAACTGCTAAAAAAATGGCTCCCCTTCTTTCACGGGTTGAAAAGTTAAAATACTCCAGCCATCCTGTTTTGATTTTTTTTCTTTTCATTCTGAAGCACTATTGGCGCCTCAAGAAAATCATTTTGATGCATTGCTTCCAACCAATTCAAGCTGGTTCTTTAAATAGGATAATCCTTCCAGGAAGGTCATCGGGTGAAAATCCAGTTCTTTCTGAGCTTTAGTTATAATAAAACCGGTAACCGGAGGACGCTTGGCAGGCTGGTTAAGGTCTTTTGAACTGATGGGTTTTATATACGATGAATCCAATTCAAAAAAGTCGGCTACTATGTAAGCAATGTCCAGTATATTCATTACTTCTCTTCCGGATACATGATAGATTCCCGTTTTTTTTCCGACTGCTGCAGAAATGCATGCCTGAGCCAAATCTTCCGATAAGGTAGGAGAGCGAAACTGATCGTTAATTACTGTTATGGATTTTTTATTTTTCAAAGCATTAATCACCCACAAAACAACATTAGATCTGCTGTTGTCATCAACTACTCCATAAATAATGATGGTACGCAATATTGCCCAAAAGATAGAACTTTTTTCTATTCGCTTTTCTCCTTCCAGTTTGGTGAAAGAATAATAACTCTGCGGATCCGGTTCATCTGTTTCTATGTAAGGTCCTTTCTCCCCATTGAAAACAAAATCAGTTGAAAGATGAACAAGATGGATGTTATAACTCTCACAAACTTTAACAAGATTTTCAACGACCGTTACATTTTGCAGCCAGGCTTCCTCCTTTTTCGATTCGCAGGCATCGACGTTCGTCATTGCAGCGGTATTAATAATAGCAAAAGGACGATACTTCTCAACGATTTGTTGAAGAGCATTTTCATCTGTCAACTCAAGAGTCTCGTAAACGTAACCGTCTTTAGCTTTCATACGGTTTTCACCGCGTGATGTACTAATACAGCGAATACCTTCCTGATTCCTTAGTCCATAAATTATTTTTTGTCCAAGCAGACCATTGCCTCCCGTTACAAGAATTGTTTTCATTGAAAAATTATTTAAGAATATCTTTAAAACGCATTACCTGTTCCTGCGTGCCGAGTACGAATAGTTTAGCATCCTGCATCATGACGGTATCCGGAGGAGGATTAATGACATATTCACCATTTGCAGTTTTATAACCGATAATATTTGCTCCTGTTTTATTCCTGATTTCCAATTCACGGATGGATTTATTTTTCATCGATTCGGGCAAACTGCTAAACAATATTTCTTCCAGACGGATATTTATCCGTCCCGTAATATGATCGATAAATTCAAGTACATCAGGTTTAGTAACCAGAGCAGCCATGTGTGTACCACCAATTTTATCGGGCATGATTACATTATCAGCTCCGGCTCTTTTTAATTTATGCTCGGAGGCATCGTCGGAAGCACGGCTGATAATCTTCAGTGAAGGATTCATTTCCCGAGCAGTTAATACAACGAAAACGTTAGAAGCATCGCTGGGCAGCGCTGTTATCAATGCTTTTGCCCTTTCCATTCCGGCTTCTGCAAGGATTTCATCCTGTGTAGCATCGCCTTCTACGAATAAAAGATTGCTTTCATTACGCATGCTCTCAATAATGACAGGATTATTTTCAATGACGACAAAACTCTCATTGCCAGATGCCAGCTGCTGGCAGGCTTGACGGCCATTTCTACCGTAACCGCAAACGACTACGTGATTTTTTAGTTTTTGAATGTCTTTATTCACTTTATAATGTTTAAAAAACAACTGAAACTCTCCTTCGATTACATACCTGGTAATAACTGAAATAGCATAAGCAAATGTACCAATACTAAAGATGATCAAAAAGGATGTGAATATCTTTCCTGCATCATCAAGTTCCTTTACTTCCCTGTAGCCGACAGTGGCAATGGTAATAATGGTCATGAAAAATGCATCGATAAAGGTATAATCTTGTATAAAGTAATAGCCGGCCACACCAGTAATCAAAACTAAAATTACAAGACCAATGGCTATATAAAGTTTTCCGAAATATCGGAAATTTATGGAGAGAAGATTGCCTTTCATGTTCAAGGAACAAAAATAGGATAAAATGGTGAGAGTTGAGGGGGGTAAACAAAGGGAATATACAATTGGAAAATGTGTATTTTTTTAAATGATTTAGAAGAGCTCCCGCTGGGCGAAGCCTTAAGCGCGAAGTACCAAATAAAAATAATAGCTCTGAAATTTATTCGAGCGCGTGACTTCGTCCTCGACGGAGCGCGGGCTTTAATTTCCATCATTTACCGAGAATGATA
>JAYURB010000605.1:0-14169 GCA_043756425.1 Bacteroidota bacterium | reverse complement strand
AGTTCCTCCGTCACATATACTAATGATTACAGTATCGGTGCCGTTGAATAAAGAGTCCGGTGTATAAGTGTAATTGCCGAGTGAGTCAATAGTGAAAGTTCCATTTCCGGGTCCCGAGACAGGTATGGTATCAACAACAAGCACGGTGGTGTCAGGATCAAAATCAGTTCCGGTGATTATGATTCCTGAAACAGGAGTTCCTTCCGGAGTGCTTCCTGTATCACTTGAGATAGCAGGCGGATCATTAACCGGCAAGACAGTAATAGTAAGTGTATCATTAACACAAAGCGCCGGTAATGGTATACCATTATCACAAATACTTATTACAACTACATCCGTTCCATTGAAGTTGAGATTTGGAGTATAGGTATAGGTGCCATTTGAATTTACTACAATTGAACCATTGGAAGGTCCCACAACAGGTGTTGTATTCGCTGAGAGCACAGTAAGATCGGGATCGTAATCGCCGCCGGTAATTACTGTTCCGCTCACAGGTGTGTCTTCATTCGTTGTAATCGCATCATTTATTATTACCGGAGGATCATTTACTGCATTCACAGTAATAATTAAGGTGTCATTTACACATATGGCAGGGAGTGGTCTTCCGCTATCACAAATACTGATAACGACAGTATCGTTTCCATTGAAGAAAGCGTTGGGTGTATAGGTATAGTTCCCTGCTGCATTGATTACAAAAGTACCGTTATTCGGTAAATCGACGGGAACTGTATTAGCACTTAATGCAGTTGTATCCGGATCGTAATCTCCCGCTGTTAAAATTGTTCCTGAAACCGGTGTTGCTTCATTGGTGGAGACATTGTCGTTTACAATTACCGGTGGATTATTTACCGGATTCACAGTAATGAACAAAGTATCGTTTCTGCATATGGATGGTAACGGTGTTCCGCTATCACAAATGCTGATAACGACAGTGTCTTTTCCATTGAAGAGAGCATTCGGTGTATAGGTATAATTTCCTGCTGCATTGATTACAAACGTACCATTGTTCGGTAAATCGACAGGAATAATATTAGCGCTTAATGCAGTTGTATCCGGATCATAATCTCCTGCTGTCAAAATTGTTCCTGAAACCGCAGTTGCTTCATTGGTGGAGATAGTATCGTTTACAATTATTGGAGGATTATTCACCGGATTCACTGTAATGAACAAAGTATCGTTTCTGCATATGGATGGCAGCGGTGTTCCACTATCACAAATACTAATAACTACAGTGTCTTTTCCGTTGAAGAGTGCATTCGGAGTATAGGTATAATTTCCTGCAGCATTAATTACAAACGTACCGTTGTTCGGTAAATCGACAGGAACAGTATTGGCACTTAATGCAGTTGTATCCGGATCGTAATCTCCCGCTGTTAAAATTGTTCCTGAAATCGGGGTTGCTTCATTGGTGGAGACATTGTCGTTTACAATTACCGGTGGATTGTTTACCGGATTTATTGTAATGAACAAAGTATCATTTACACACAATGCCGGCAAAGGTCTTCCGCTATCACAAATGCTGATAACGACAGTGTCTTTTCCATTGAAGAGTGCATTCGGTGTATACGTGTAATTTCCTGCTGCATTGATTACAAATGTTCCATTGTTTGGTAAATCAACAGGAACAGTATTGGCACTTAATGCAGTTGTATCGGTATCGTAATCACCGGCGGTGAGAATTGTTCCTAATAGCGGTGTTCCTTCATTTGTTGTTGCTATATCATTTGAAATAATCGGCGGGTCATTTACAGGAAGAACGGTAATGAATACTGTATCAGCAGTGCACAAGGGAGATAACAAATAAGTGCTATCACATACATTTACAACAAAATAATCCGCACCGTTATATCCTGCACTTGGATTATAAGTAAATGCGCCCGTGGATTGAACAGTCAAAGTGCCATGTAAGGGATTTACTAATGGAGATGTTGTTACTTTAAGCGAATTCAAATTAGGATCGTAATCTCCATTGGATAATATTCCATTTCCTGCAATTTTTATCAGTGAATTATCTTCGTTTACGGAAAGATTTTCATTGTAAGTTACAGGAGGTAAATTGGGTACTATGATCGTAAGGTAAGAAGGTGTACAGTAAATCGGTGCACCGGAGTCGCATACAGAATAAAATACATAATCCGTTCCTATAAATCCTGTATTGGCAGTATAAGTATAGGATCCATTATTGTTGAAGGTAATTGTGCCATTAGTAGCTCCACTAGTCATGGAATAGCTAGTGGGATTAAGGTTGCCGTTGGGATCAGAATCGTTTGTTGCCACAGTTCCGCTATATGGCAGACTTCCTGTAGTCGTAATAGTATCCGCTTGCGGATTGGGCGGAACATTAAGCGTGCCTATATTAATGAATAAATATGCTGTATCGCATGCTTGCACAACAAAATTATCGCAAACGCTATATATTACGGTATCTATACCTGAATATAAACCATCAGGTGTAAAAGTATAACCGCCGGAACTATTCATGGTAATTGTCCCGTGTGCCGGATTCCTGATTACACTGAATGTCATCGGTTGATTGTCGGGTTCAATATCGTTTGTGGCAACTGTATTGCTGATTGCATATGTTATTAATGTAGCAATAGAATCATCATTTGCTACAGGCGGGCGGTTGAGTACCCAAACGTAAACTTTACCTATAGAACAGGTACTAATAATGTTTATACAACCCGCCCCTGAAATATGTATGTCACAAACTTTATATTGAAAACTGTCAAGCCCGAAGGTTCCCGGATTTGGAATATAACGAATTTGATTATTAGGCAAATATTGTATAGTTCCTTTTGCAGGGGCCTGCAAACCAATTGCCGTAGAATCAACACGGATAGAGTCAGCATCAGGATCGGAATCATTTGAAAGAACACTAATAGGAATGCTCTGCCCTATAAACGTTGTACCAGTGTCATTTATGACAGTGGGGGGATTGCTCGGCGGATTATTTGAGTTTACTGTTACACTTACGTTTCCTGTGGCACAGCGTGTTGGAATTCCATTATCGCAAACCTGGTACGTAAACGTAGCCACACCTGTAAAGACTGGAGAGGAGGAAGGTGTATAGACAATCTGATTATTGGAAATAACAGCAGTACCATTAGAAGGAACAGAAACAGAAGTAACGGTCTTTATTCCATTCTCCGGATCCGTATCGTTTGCAATTACATTTATAATTACACTATTACATGCTGCAGTTGTATCGACATCAGCATTAGCAACAGGAAAACGGTTATCGACAGTCACAAAAACTATTGCTGAATCACAAGTAGAAGGGATGCCATTATCGCAGATATTATAAGCGAAAGAGTCGACTCCCGTGAAGCCTGCATTCGGTGTGTATTGAATGGAGTTTCCAACTAAAACAGTTGTCCCGTTTGAGGCTGAAAGTAAAGCAGGAGCAAGAGATGTTGTATAAGAATAACTATTGACGGCAAGTGTATCGTTAGTCTGGACATTAATTAAAACAGGAGATCCTGACAAGATTGTTTTATTATCAGTTATTGCTACCGGTGGGCCGGGATAAATATTCGTTATGATGAGCAGCCCTGTATCGCATAATGAAGGGGTTCCGTTATCACAGACTAAATATGTAACAGTATCTGTCCCAATAACACCGAAATCAGGAGTGTATGTAATTGATCCTCCGCTTGCAGTGGCTGTGCCAATATAAGGAGCCGGATTAATAATAGAAACAGTCAAAGCGTTTCCATCAGGGTCAATATCATTAAGTGTTACATTTTTTGTTATTGCCCTATTAACATAGGTACTTGCAGTATCATTATTCGCTTGAGGTGCGCGGTTAGGTATGTTTCTGCACAACCAGAAACTAAAGCTCGCTGCATCAACATCGCCCCAACAATTGGTGGTTTGTTGAATGAGCTTAATGTATCGGGTCGAGTCATTTACCACAAAATTATAATCAGCGAACGTTCTGGCGGTTCCAGCCGGTAGGTTGAAGTTTGTGCTTGTGCTAGGACTTCCCCACGAATTACTAATGTTTCCCTGTACACGAATGGTCGTGCCGCTTGCAAGGTCCGGCGCCATACGAATTACAATTGTATTACCGGCAGTCACTGTATCGGTAAGGTCAAGAATTAAATTTGCACCAACAATATTTGAAATAATTGCAGTATTTGCATTGGATCCGTTTGAAGCATCAGCGATTCCCAGTGCTTTGGAGGGATTTGTAACATTCGAACTGGATATTAACGTAGTAGCATTTCCACTAATAAACTGTCCGATTTTTGTTCCCGGACAAGGATTTCCTGTTACAGTAATGGTTAAAATTGCTGTATCACAAAGACATGAACTATTGCAAACTTTATAAGTTATTTGATCAGTACCCGTAAAACCTATATTCGGAGTATAAACTATATTTCCTGCACCATTTACGGTTGCCGTTCCATTGGCAGGCAAAGTAAAAATAGATACACTTAAAGGTAACGATTGTGGGTCAGAATCGTTGGAACGAACATTTGTCGTCACAGAAGTATTTTGTCCTGTACTAGTTGATTCTCCATTTGCAATCGGCGATGCGCTTGTACAGCCTCTGTGAATTGAGTAAACACCGTCAAAATTAAAATTATTATCACAAGCTGTTATTTGATTTTTTATTTTTAAATATTGGGTTGATTGTGTAACGATGAAATTATAATAGGAATATGTTTTAGAGCCACCGGCTGGGATTGAGATATTAACAGTATTAACTCCATTTACAAATCCACCGGAGGTTAAAGACCCTTGAGCTACAAAATCAACACAATTGTTGTTATCTGAACCGGCTCGAATTCTTATAGTATCACCTGTGCTTAAAACCATGCCAAGTCTTATGATTATTGAATCAGCATCAGTATTTAAGTATGCAGAATTAGCATTGTTTCCATTACTCTGATTGGGAAATCCTAAGCATGAATCCGGAAAATCAACTGCATTTTGAAATTGTACAAAATCTCCAACAACTGTATCCGTCCTATAGTATTGATAAATAGCACAAATTCCTGCTCCGCCTGTGTTTACAATAATTTTAGCCTGAGAGCAGAGCGGGAAAGGAGTTGTGTTATCACAAACCTGGTATCTCATGGTATCAACACCAATAAATAATGGTCCCGGGTTATATGTTACACTACCACTTCCGTTATTTGTAAACGTACCATAATTACCTCCGCCGATGAAAGTAATTGAATTTGACATATTACCGTTAACATCATAATCGTTAACCAAAACATTAATTGTATTCGGAACAGGCGTGCAAAGCGATGAAAAATTAATACTATCGTTAACTGCTACCGGTGCTGTTGGAGGCGGAAGAATCGTTACCGATACCGGTTCTATAGTTTTTCGACCGCAACCATCTGTCACTTTACAATAGATAATTGCACTTGTAATTGAACCAACAGCCGGAGGAGTAAAATTTGAAACATTGCTTGTAGGAGCAGAAAACGTTCCGCCAATAGTAGAGAACCATTGATAGGTAAAGCTTGTAAGCCCTGCCGGTGAAGTTACATTCGCAGTAAAAGTTGGATACATTTGCAAACCGGTCATGGTTGCCGGAATATTTGAATAGGTCACGACAGGTGCTTTGTCAGTGGCAACAAGGAAGGACCAGTTAAAAAATTCTCGTTGAGCCGAAACTTCATCAGGCAAAGTTCCTCCAATATTATGTCCGCCCTGATACATAACATAACCTCTGTTTACGTCGTTAAAACCACGACCGTATGCCGTGAGTACTGCAAGACCATCTGATTTAGTAGGAATATCGGAATGAGTTGGATCATAACAACCAATTTTTACCCCGGCATGCCAATTGCTTGTTGTTTTTACCGGCAGATATATTTTTTCAGATCCATTGTTATGGGCCAGATCTTCTGTACCCATCATTTGGAAAACAGGGTCCGAATAATTTAAATAACTATAAGGAGGCGTTCCATTCGCATGCTGGCTAAAATCAATAAGCCCATACGTACTTAGGAACTTTAAATTTTGAGAAGCATTTGAAGGATTCACACAAGCCGGACCTTCCATTACACTTACTGCATGACATCCTGCCCATATTCCCCCTCTGCAATTCAGATTCCAGAAGTACAAGTTGCTATGAGTTGCCCAGGTAGGATCTGCGTGCGGCATTACATAAAGGTCATCACAACAAGTCAATGTAGCAGGTGAACGGTAATAGTATGCCGTTGAAGGAATAAGAGCTTCATTTAAAAAGCCAATGGCTATACTTCCATTTTTTGAATCCATTGCCCAATAAGGTGCAACGCGCAATGTATTGGATACATTTAGGGTAATGCTGGTAGTTGTTGTTACACCTAGAACACCTTGAGCTTGCCAGGATGCAATAGCTGCATTAACAGCTGCTGATCTGTACTCTGCATGAATAATAAAAGTACCACCGCGGTAACTTTGTCCTCCATACGTAAAATCGATTCCGTCTTTTACCTTACTTGGATTAATAACCCATTTTATCGGTACATCGTAATTTTTTATTAGTTCGTATATCAATCCATATGGTTTCAATCCATTGTTAACAGTTTGCGGAACAACACCCATATTGATAATGAAAGAACCGGAATTAAATGTTTCTGTTGCGCCCTGAGCTGCTTGAGTACTTAAAATGAAAGCAAACGTCACTAAAAACGAAGAACGTTTTAAGTAACGAACCATGGATGTTTTACCATCCATGCAAAATGAATTTGCTTTAATTTTTACTAACTCAATCATTAATTCCTGTAATCATTTTTTAGTATCATTACATATTAATCAGCTACAATGGCCCATTTAGCCTGAGTACACCAATTCAAGCTCATTATACAAGGGGTTTCATGGATTGTTAAATGATAATCGGAAATACCTTGCAGAATTGGGTAAAATATAATCCAGAGGAGGATCAACTGAGAATATGGAAAATGCTTCTAAAAGCAGGAATTATTAAAATTTATGGACTCAAGAAATCTATTAATTTCTAGAAATGAATAAAAAAAAGTAATATTTGCCTTAAAATAAACTCATCTCTTACAAATCCCTTCTATAATTAATTTAAGCGTGAATTTCGATTTTTCATGTAGGCTGATGTATACTGAATAAAACTGTAAGAAAACAAGTTAAATTTTCAAAACATATTCTGCTTCAAAAAGGAGGGTCTGGTCAAACTCCCGCACTAAAAGTTATTGAAAACATTTAATAGAAGAAAATTTGTATGAGGTTAATTTTTCCTCAAAACATAAATACTATCTGAAGCAAAAATAATTTTCCATGATTCACATCTTGAAAAACTGTCTGTAAGATATTTGTACCGATTTTCATTTATCGGATATGGATTGCCGCCTTTTAAAAATAAAATATATGCAGCATCTTTAACTTCAGGAAAAGTATAACATTCATTCCGCCAGGCAAGGTGTGGATATAAGTTACTATGAACTGAGATTATTTCATTTTTGGGAATCAGTGCAAAAGCTTCGTTGGCACTCTTTCGATTTATGTCGCTTTTCCAGTGAGCTGATTGATACAACCTCACTTTTGATTTAGGAACAAGGGCTGATGTTCTGTCCATCAAACGGATTGTTGTCCCTAAAGTACCAAGAATGGAAAGAAGTAAAACAATTTTTCGTAGCCCTGTTTTTGAAACGCCGGAAATGAAATCCATCACTCCCAATGTTACTATTGGAGCGAATTCAATTACATATTGATCATTCACTCCCCACATCGATACCTGATTATGTAGAAATTTCTGAAGAAAAATCGGTATAAGCATAAACAACCAAACAGGTCTGAATACCAGCAAAACACCACCTGAAAAAAGAAAAAACAGCCAGCATTCGCTTTTTACATAATCTCCCATGGGATCTCCCGAAGTGTTGTAGAATAATGCATGAAATATTTTCCCGGGTTCAGAAAATATTGTTTGAAAGGCTTCTTTATAATTTTTGCCAAGGATGCTATACTTGAATTGATAAAATGTATTCGTCTCAGATAGGGCAGGCATAACAATTGAAGTAATAATAAAAAAATACAAAAAGGAAAATAGGCTTAAGGTAAGCAGTGTTTTAAATATGTTTTCTTTTCTGAAAATAAATGCAGCTCCCAATGTTACAAATCCCATCCATAGTCCCATCGATTCCTGGCAAACGATAATTAGAAAAAATATTAAAATACTTTTAAAAATATTTTTCTTTTCAATAAAATAAAAAAACCAAGGCAGAAGGGAGGCAGCTACTACTTTACTGTGAAAATCAAAACTTAAAGCTGAATAAATTGAAAAATATAGATAGAAAAACACCATTCCATAAAAAGCAAATGAGTCTGTATTGTTCTTAGCTTTTAAAAAATAATAAACTCCCCATCCTCCTCCAAGAACTGCAAAAATTTGTAAAAGCAACAATGTATAACTTCCAAATATCCATGAAAAAGGCGAAGCAAGCATTAACATCAAATCAAAATGATCGGAAAGTAAATTTTCCGGATTTAGTTTAAATCCTAATGAATCATTAAACCGGAAGTGAGCATAATCATAAAGCGCATTTGTATAAACCCCCAAATCCAAAGCAGCTGTCTTAAACAAATAATGATTAACCAATGAAATCGAAGCATAGATTAGTGCAAAGACGCCGGTTACTATCCAAAGAAGTTTGTGTTTATTCATTTTTTTGTTTTGTAGTTACTTTAGTACTAAGTACTAATTACATCGCAAAACTAACCTAAAACTCGATTTTTTTTCGTATTTTTAAGGTTTAAAATATATTTTTTATTCAACTAAACCCGGTAAGGATAACAAACGTGTTGCATAGTAGAACCAAACCCTCTAATCAAAATATTATGAAAAAATTATCACTATCTATTTTAATGCTACTGTTAGTCTTCAATTTAAGAGCACAGTTTTTATGCGGTTTTACTTATTCAAGTAACCCGGGAACAAACATTGTTTCATTTTACCCGGATTCTACGTATTCTCCAAATTTATACCATTTTGTATGGGATTTGGGCGATGGTACAACTGATTCAACATATAGTCCTACTCATATTTATAACACACCATTGCCTGTACTTGCTTGTTGTTATATTTATGATACCGCTAATGTTCTAAGGTGTTCAAGCTGTGATTCTGTAGGTTATAATACTGCTCCTCCGGCTTGTACATTTAGTGTAATTACAACTTCAGCACCCAATGTCGTTATTGGTCAGACTGTGGGTAATCCAAATGCAATTGCACAATGGGATATGGGTGATGGGGGTTTCGCTGTTGGCCCTAGTATAACCTATACCTATGCTTTACCCGGTTTTTATATGGTTTGCTTAACTGAAATTGATTCTAACGGTGCTATTATTTGCTATTCTTGTCAGCCGGTTAATATTATACCAACCGGTTCAAATTGCTCCTTTACTTATAATTCTGTTCCTAATTCCAATACATTTACTTTTGCATCCAATTCGACTCCAGGTTCAGGTGTTTTATGGGATTTTGGCGATAGCACTTCAACATCCGGAAGTAATCAGGTTTCCCATACCTTTGCTGCATCCGGTGTCTATACAGTTTGTATTTATGTAACAGATACTTCCGGCATAACTTGTAGTTATTGCGATAATATTTATGTTGGAAGTCCTCAAGGAAATTGCCTGTTTAGTTTTGCACCAAGTCTTTTACTTCCAAATACCTTCGATTTTTATGGACAGCCGGGAAGTATCACTTCAAGTATTTCATGGGATTTCGGCGATGGAAGTACAGGTTCCGGATTAAATGCTTCTCATACTTATAACAGTCCGGGATTGTTCATTGTTTGTATGTCTGAAATCGATTCTGTGACTAATACTGTAATTTGTTCATCTTGTTTTCCGGTCCAGGTAAATTCAAATCTCAACTGTAATTTTACTTCTGCGGTAAATCCACAGAATAATCTTTTTGTAAACTTTCAGGCTAATGTTCCGGGGCCTAATTACTCTATAACATGGGATTTCGGCGACAATATTTCCGGAACCGGTGCAAATCCTAGCCATATGTATGCTAATGCAGGAACCTACCAGGTATGTGTTACAATTGGAGTTAATGGCGCAGTCGTCTGCTCTTCCTGCGATTGGGTAACTGTAGGAAGTAATTCAGGTCCTTGTGTAATCAATTTCTTCCCTGATTCAATTTTTCAGAATTCATTTATCTTTAATTTCCAGCCATCAACCTTTTCTTCGCAAATAGTGTGGGATTTTGGTGATGGTAATCTTGGAACCGGATCATATATAAATCATACATACAATGCTCCGGGCATATATTTGGCTTGTGTAATTGAAAGAGATTCTGCTAGTGTAATTCTTTGTCAAACTTGTGTCTCTGTATTTGTTGGCCCGGGACCAAGCGTATGCCAAGCATCTTTCCTTTCCACCAGCCTGGGACTTACAGGATATTTTATTGACCTGTCTATCTCAAACATTAATAACACTACCTATTTCTGGGATTTTGGAGACAATACAACTTCAACTACTAGATTCCCTCAGCATACATATTCTACTCCAGGAACTTATAATGTTTGTCTGACAATTACATCAGGAAATTGTACTGATCAATTCTGCTCACCAATACTTGTCGATACCTTAATCAATCCAATTGGTGGTTGTCAAGCTTTCTTTGCTATTGTTCAATTGGCCCCTTACCAGGTTTCAGTGGTTAATTTATCAAGCGGTGTCAATCTTGGCTTCAACTGGGATTACGGCGATGGTTCTGTAGATTCTCTTCCTTTCCCTTCCCATTATTATTCAACAACAGGTATGTACAATCTTTGCCTGACGGTCTCTGACGCAAACGGATGTTCAAGTACTTATTGTGATTCCATTACTGTAGACTCTTTAGGATATATTTTCAGAGGTATGGCAGGATTCTCATTGAATGTTTATTCACCAATGCAAATTACAGCATCCATTAATGAGATTAAGTCAGCACAATCTTTTAAAGCATATCCAAATCCTGTAACATCCGATTTGCATATCAATTCGACTTCTTTTAATGAAAAGACAGTTGGATACAGAATTCTATCTAACCTTGGATCTGAAATTCTCTCCGGTAAATTTAGCGGAACAGAAGGAATAGTTAATCTTCAAAAACTTGCTCAGGGAAGTTACTTACTCGAAGTATTGTTTTCCGATGGTTCCAGAAGTTATCAGAATATTATTAAAAATTAAGTTAGTTTCTCGTTAAGTTATGAGGGAGGAGGTCTCGGCCTCTTCCCTTTTTAAACAAAAGAATGAATCCATCAGTACTCCTGTTAGAACAGTGCAGAAAAGACGATCGGAAAGCACACTATGATCTTTATCAGATGTGCTTTCCTTTCCTCGTTTCTGTTTGCAGGAGATATTATGTAAATGTTGATGACGTTCAGTCTGCCATCAATTATATTTTTTTAAAGATGGTCCGCAACATGGGATCGTATCTGAAGAAAAATGAAAATGTTCCTTTTGAGTTGTGGACTAGAAGAGTTGCTATTAATCATATTATCGATGAATTCAGGAAAAATGCCAGACACAGGGAAAATCTGGAATACAGAGATTTGGGAGAAGAAGATTATTTACATCCATCTTCAGACCCTATAAATGAAAAAGAAAAACTGGAAGAAATACTTCTTGCTATCGATCAACTTTCTACTATGAGTCGCGCTGTGTTTAATTTGTTTGTTGTCGACGGCTACGGTCATGAAGAAATTGGGAAAATGTTAAATATATCATCCGGCACATCAAAAGCTCACCTACACAATGCCAGAAAAAAATTAAAAGCGTTTTTAGAAGAGGAGTGGAAAAAAAAAGTAATCATCAATAATTCAATTTTACAATGAGTGATAATAAAAATATTCCTGATGCAAAGCAATCGTGGCTTGCTGCGGAAAAAATGCTTGACAAGCATTTTAGAACAAGGAAATTAATTCGGATAGTGGCTTCCATTGTTGTACCTGCCATTATTATTGGGTTTGTCTTTTGGTTCAGTAATCATAACAATGATACTGCCATAAAGCATACTTCTGATAATCAAGGACAGGTTGCCAATAATTCCAATCCTATTGCTAATTCTATTAATCTTAATCAAGAGAAGTCTTTGTCACACTCCTCTGAAAATATGAATATTGATGCAAATGCTTCCGGAAATCAAAATAACACTACTAATCTGAATAAAGAGAATACTAACTCAACTCAAAGCCACAGTTCACAACCATCAATTTCTGCTAAAGAAAATAAGGAAAGCAATAATTCATCAGCACCGGCTTCTAAAAACAATTCCGGTATAATGGCATTAAAAAGTTCTTCTTTAAATAACGCAAAGATGCCGGTGGATGAATCAATTTCATCAAACCGGAATACATCAAAAACGAAATTCTCTGCAAATTCAGTATCTAAAGCAACCGCTTCAGCTTCCGGAATTTCAACATCTAATTTACCTTCTAACTCTCCGTCTCTTTCTTTAGTAGGTCATAAAAAAGAAGGTTTAAATACACTTCCTGGAAAAACACATAAATCAAATCTTCAACCTAAAAGTTATAATGGAATTGGAAGCTCGAAAATCAATTCATTTAATTCAACTCTTGAATCACCCGGGATTTATCCCGCCGTTGCAAGTGTTGAGCAAATTTCACTGCTAAAGAATTATGAAAGTGAAATCGTAGTTCCTTCCGGACAACTTGAAACAAATGAAAAATCATGGCCTAAACCATTAATGCAGACAACTTCCCGAAATCATATCAGTTGGGAGGCTTCTGTTTATGTAGGAGCTCATTCAATTAACAAGAGCCTTCAAGGCAGCAACGATTGGCAAAGTTACTTAAGTCAAAGAAAGAGTGAAGAAAATTCAATCGTTACTCCTTCCATTGGCTTGTCGATATCTGCAACGAAAAAATTGTTTACATTAAGTATTGGTGCAGAGTACTCATCTTATGGAGAGAAAACAAATTATTATCCTTATAGCCTTAAGGATTCTATTACTACCAACTCATCCTGGCAAACTTTTCTTTCCAATTACACTCAAACAGATACTGCTTATATTACTGGCAATCCTTATTTTATGGATACTATTTTGCAGCGACAGGACAGTGCAATTGTAATGCGCCAAGATACGATTGAAACATCTCAATACGATAAGTTAATTGCGGAGAGAAATGGAATTAACAGATTAACGTATATTGAAATCCCTGTTGAACTCTCTGTCTGCTTTTCTAAAGGCAGAGCAGGATTTGGTGTTAGCGGTGGTCTTTCTCCGGCCTTACTTATTTCTCAAAAGGGAAATTATCTAAGGCGCGACGGTCGTGGTTTGGAGTCATTTAATGAAATTAAAACCTTCCGTAAGATTATTGTAAACGCAAGATTTAGTGCCGACTTTTATTATCGCTTCAGCGGAAGGGCTAAATTGTTAATCAGGCCGCAAATTAAGTCCAACCTGAATTCTGTTTTTGAAAATTCTTACGGTGTGAAACAAAAATATTATTCAACAGGTATCTTATTTGGTATTAGCTATATGATTAATTAAGTCATTTTTTAGTCATATTGTATTCATTTGCCTGTGGTGCTATTGCTTAAATGCAACTTAAGTGTTTACTTTATATAGTTATAAACTTTTTAAACCAAAACACCATGAAAAAACATGTACTTCTAATTCTTATTTGTTTTTCCTTTAAAGCTGTTCAATCTCAATCTCTATTAACAGTTGCTGAAATTTATGATTATAATGTTGGTGATGTTTTTATAACCAAAGCAGGTGGGATTACATCTCCTCCAACTTTTGAGAAAAAAATTATTACAAACAAGTATTACAATTCATTAAGTGATACTTTATTTTACAATTTTGATTCTTATTCATATACTTGGCAAGCTTGTCAAACATGTTCTGCTGTATACGATACAATTCTCGGAGGAACACTCTCGTATACGAATCTTAATGACTCAGTTGGTTCCGGTCTTGGTGCAAAGATCCACTATTGGAATCCATCTTGTATCGATACAGCAGGATATACAGGTATTTGGTTGGACACAATTTATTACGATACTTCATTTTGCAATACGCAAATTGTAAATATTACCAGATTGGAAAACGGTCCCCAACTCATTGATTCCTGCTATTCTTATTTTGAGCCTTTTTACGGATACGAGGAATATGGAAAAGGTATAGGTAGAAGAACTTATTATTATAATTCATGCGCTAATAGC
>JAYURB010000604.1:0-2384 GCA_043756425.1 Bacteroidota bacterium | reverse complement strand
CATAATACATTCCCCATTAGTCATACACTTAGTGCCATTTTTCATGGTCATGTCTTTTTCCATTGGCATCATTTTTCCGTCTTTCATGCACATCATTTTTCCGTCTTTCATCATGCAGCAATCTTTCATTGTTGTTGATTTGGTTTTAGTTTGTGCAATAGAATTTGTAGCTGTAAAGCATACAACCAGCATGAGCATTGAAGCAAACATGGCGGCAATCATTTTATTGTTTTTCATTTACAGTATTTATTTAATTTAGTTTTTTCTTCAGATGCGCTGTTGCCCGTTTTCAGTTTCGCTGTTACCCGATTTTAATTATTTTTTTTTGACTATTGATTTTATCAATCTTTCAACTCTGTCAATAAAAATTTCACTACCTCTTTAAACGGCTCAACCCCAAAAACCGCAGCAATTGATGCTCTTAAATTTGAATTGGAATTAATGTCATAAAAAACTCTCCTTCCTGAAAGTGTTTCCAGATATTCAACACTTCCGGAACTATGTCCTGCAGCATGCATAATTCTTCTTCCTGATTCCACTGCTTCTTGTGGAACTTCAGGAAATGGATAAAACTCAGGTTTAGTAGATGCATCTACAACGCAATTTGTATCACTACCATCTTCAGGATTACAAACAACAGAAGGACATAAATTAAAAGCTCCGTGTGTGACAACTCGCATTGCATATAACAAACGTTCACCTAAAAATTCCAAACGAACAATTCCAAACGTTTTATCATTTTGCAGGAATTCCTGTAAGATTAAAAGATTATCCGGTAACCATAATTCTGGTTGCGTATCAAGTAGATTTTTTATTTCATCAAAAGAATTACATAAATACATTCTGGATCCACTTCCTCCTTGTTCAGGTTTAAGTATCAATGGAAACTGAACTGTTTCAATGGGAGTCTTAAGAGCGTCAACATCATTAAAAATTATTGACTTTGGGTGGTCGATTCCTAAATTAGATAAAAGAAACAATTGTGAACTTTTACTCATCTCAAGAGCAATTGATTTACTTCCGTTAAGTACCTTGCAATCTAATGATTCAAGTTTCTTACAAATGGCATTCGCAAAAGGTATAGCTCTTTGATTACCTCGCAAATTGGCACTTGGGCTAACCATATTATAATAAAGTTTTGCTTCCGGTAAATTATTTTCCTCAAATGCACCTTTCTTCAAATCGATTTTCAAATAATTAATATTTTCTTCCTCTAATGCATTAAATAATGGGATATGCCATTCCGGATGTTCATAGATAATACCAATGTCTGCTATTTTTCTTATCATATAATTTATATTGATTTTTGCTTTTAAAAAACTTTTATACCCAATAATTAATAAGTAATTGTGATTCCTGCTCCCCATCCCATATCACTATCATAGTGAGTAGATAATCCAACATACTTGGTTATTATATATCGAAATCCCGCCATGTATTCTTTGTCTGTATTTGCCATAAGATTAAATCGTAAGCGGCTTGTTACCGGAATATCTTCCCGCATTAGTTGAAATCGGATTTTTTCATCAGTATCAAATCTTACATCAGCCTTTAAAAGCATCGGTAAAATATATTCTATTCCGACAACAAATGCTTTACGGTCGTTTTTGTTGCTTACCTGACCGAAAGAATTATAGTAATCACTGCCAAATATGTTTTTCATCTCATTGTCAGTGACCTTTTTATAATGGTAATCAAAACCGGCATAGGGATACCACCATTGCATTTTACCTAGGTAACGCCCAAACATTGTTTCGCTTTCATAGCCGTGCTCATCATGATATCCCATATGCCACATGGTTTCCAATTTCCAACGAGTATTGGCGAGCATGGCTTCACCATCGCTGCCATTACTTTCTATACCAATCTTTGCCATTGTGTGAAATTCTCTATCATCACTGAATAATTTCCGTTGTGCTAATTTCGGATTGGGTATTTCAGGATTTGTTGGTGAGTTTTCATAGCTGAATACTCTTCCCATGCCACTCATCATATGATAAAGAATATGACAATGAAAAAACCAATCACCACTTTCGGTTGCTGCAAATTCTATTGTATCGGTTTCCATAGGCATTATATCAATAATATTCTTCATCGGTGAATATTCTCCTTGCCCGTTCAACAATCTGAAATCATGCCCATGAAGATGCATTGGGTGGCGCATCATGCTATTATTGAAAAGTACAATTCTTAAATTTTCACCTTTCTTTATTAATATTTTGTCCGATTCCGAAACCGTTTTATTATCTAAAGTCCACACATACCGGTTCATATTTCCTGTTAAATCAAATTTTAATTCTTTAAGTGTACCTGCAGGTAAAGTTGTTTTTTCAGTCGCTCGTAACATGCCATAGTTCAATGTAATAATATCGGATGATTCACTT
>JAYURB010000603.1:0-5480 GCA_043756425.1 Bacteroidota bacterium | reverse complement strand
GGGTTGTCATTCCATAAAACCAGATCAGCATCTTTACCAATACGAATGCTTCCGACTTTATCATCTATGTGCAACATTTTTGCAGGATTTAGAGTTACGAATTTCCATGCATCTTCCTCACTTACATTTCCGTATTTAATTGCCTTTGCTGCTTCCTGATTTAAACGCCGGGCCATTTCAGCATCATCTGAATTGAATGAAACATTTAATCCCACTTTATGCATAATCGCACCATTGTATGGAATAGCTTCGCTTACTTCAACCTTATATGCCCACCAGTCAGAAAAAGATGATGCACCCGAAACTCCATGTGCTTTCATTTTATCTGCTACTTTATATCCTTCCAGAATATGTGTAAACGTATTTACTTTAAATCCAAAACTATCAGCAACATGCATTAACATATTTATTTCACTTTGCACATAGCTGTGACAGGTGATAAATCTTTTCTTATTAAGTATTTCATTCAGTGCATCGAGTTCCAATTGACGTCTTACAGGAATTTTTCCTGCCCGTGTTTTTTCGTCAGAAGATTCATACTCTTTTAATTGTCTGGAATATTCACGAGCACGGGTAAAATAATCGATATATACTTGTTCAACGCCCATCCGTGTTTGAGGGAATCGCACTGTTTGCCTGTCTCCCCAATTACTTTGTTTGACATTTTCACCCAAGGCAAATTTTATAAACCCCGGTGCGTTTTCATATTTCATTTTTTCCGGCGGCATTCCCCATCTCAATTTTATAATCTGAGTTTGGCCACCAATGGCATTTGCACTTCCGTGTAGAATGTGTGAAACTGTTACTCCGCCTGAAAGCTGTCGGTAAATCTGAATGTCATCTGCGTCGATTATATCTCCAATACGAACTTCCGCTGACGAAGATTGCGTTCCTTCATTAACAGAACCTGAGGCTGCAATGTGCGAATGTTCATCGATAATTCCGCTTGTAAGTTGCTTGCCTGTTCCATCAATATTTTCGATTCCATCCGGAACTTTTAAACTTTTCCCGATTTGCTTAATTTTACCCTCAGAAACATAAACATCTGAATTGTTTAGTATTCCTTCTTTTTCATTAGTCCATACAGTTGCATTACGAATGACAAAAGATTTTGCTATAGGCTGTTCTGTCCAACCAAAAGCCATATCAGGATAATATACTTTCCCCTTTCTTAAATCTTTTAATGAATCCGGTTTTGCCGGAGGAATAGAATAAGCAGAATCAAAAACGGCTGTCCATTTTCCCCAATCACCGGTAGGCAATAATGCGTTACCATTAAGCGTCCTTAAAGAATCATTAATGGTACCGCTAAGTCTGTAAACACCTTTGGCTTCTCTTTTCTTAATTTCATATTGAATGGTAATTGAAGATCCCTGTCGATTCAAAATTGCTTTGCTTGCCGTGCTATCTTCATAAATAAATCCTTCAGGAGAAATCAAATCGCCGCCAATCTTAAGTCGTATTGAATTTTGATTATTAATCTTCAAAGAATAATTTCCTCTTAAATCACTATTTTGTCCTTCAACAATTTTAAAAGGAATTCCTTTTACCCAATTTTCAAGAATTGAATTCTCTTTATCGAAAAGTGATTTAGAGGTGATAATAAAATTTGCAATACTTCCTTTATTAAGCTGTCCGACCTTATCTGAAATGCCGAGAAGTTTCGCTGGTGTATATGTTAATGCCTTTAATGCATCCTGCTGACTTAATCCATTCTCAATTGCTTTTCTTAAATTTTTCCAGAAGTCCATTTTATTTTTCAGATCAGCTGTTGTAAGTGCAAAATCTATTTGCTTTGAAGCAAGCATTCCTGCATTGGAAGGAGCGAGTTCCCAGGCCTTCATTTGACGTAATGAAATATTTATTACATCGTATGGATCATTCAGTTCGTAAGCTTCGGGGAAATTAACAGGAACAATTAAAGAACAGCCGGTAGCTTTGATGTCATCAAGTCTTTCAAATTCGTTTCCTACTCCTTTAATAATATAATTTTGTTTAAACTCCTCTCCAATCCTTTTTATCCGAAGCTCATCTTGTTTATCTTCTGCTTCAAATATCTGCGGAATATTTTGAAAATTATTAAATGCATCAAGTGTAATATTAAATTCTTTTTTATCCCCGCCATTTTTGTACCATTGTGCGTCGTAATAAGTTTGTCTTATTAAAGCTATAGATCCCATCAGAGAAGAAGGATAATCTTGAGTTGAAGATCCGGGGTTGAACGAGAAGTTTGCCGCAGCTCGGTCTTTTAATATCAGATCATTTTCCTTTCCGTTTCCAAGAAAAGATAAAACAGAAGTTCCCCTAACAACACCATCACGTAGAATACTCATTACGGTACCAAATCCAAGTTTTCTTAACTCTTCTGCTTTTTTAGGATCAGCATTGAAGTTTTTATAGGCATCGTATTCTGCACGTACGGATTGATTCCAATTATATGCTCCTTTAGTGGCAGATAAAAATTGCGGACCATCAGAAGGGGATGGTTTTTTAACTTCTGATAAACCATAATCTGAATAAATATCAATCAAAGAAGGATAAATATTTTTTCCTTTGAGATTATATATAATTGCATCCGCAGGAATTGAAATTTTTTCGCCTACGTCGGTAATTATTCCATCACGTACAATCATTATAGATGATAAAATACTTGTCTTATAATCGATAAAAATGTTAGCATTAATAAAAGCGTATGTAATATGTTTAGGATCTGTCGTTCCGTTTATTGGAAAAGTTTGCTGTGCAAATCCGTTGCCTAATAAAACAATTGACAAACCAAGGATAATATATAGTTTTTTCATGTGGTGGATTGATTGATGCGAATGTAAAGAATTTCAATTAAATTGCTACAAAACTTAGTTGCAAAAATGTCTTTAAATTAACTAATTCTTTTACATTTGCGTTATGGATTCAAATATACTCGCCCGCATTCATATTATTTCAGTTATGCTCTTTTTACTCACTTATGTAGTAAAAACAGTTTTATTATTTACGAGTAAATCAATGCTAACGAAATATTCTCATTTTACCAAAGTACCTGAAATGATAATTAGTGTTACTTTCCTTATAACCGGAATTTGGCTTTTCGTTTTGCTCGATGGAATAAAGACATTTCATATTATAAAACTTGTTTTTGTTTTTGTTTCAATACCACTTGCAATCATCGGTTTTAAGAAAAATAAATACGGCTTAGCATTAATTGCAATGGTTCTGATTATCGGTGCTTACGGTCTTGCTGAAATGAGTAAAAACAAACCCTTTATTCCAAAAACGGCTAAACTTGAAACGGGTAATAATTCGCCATTGGCCGAAGGAGCAATTGTATATTATCAAAATTGTGTCTTTTGTCATGGTGTAGATGGTAAAAAAATGTATAGAAATGCGCCGGATTTAACACACTCACTGATGAATGAAGATGCAATGATTCAAAGCGTTCGTGAGGGAAGTAAGGGAAAAATGCCCGCCTATCTTCTTACTATCAGTGATCAAAATATAGCTGCTGTAGTTAAGTATGTAAATAGTTTGCGTACTAAATAAATTTAGTTTTCTATTCGACTGTTTTCATAACTAATTTTATTTTAAGGTTTAATAGATTTTTATTTTTCTCTGTGTCATTTTTTATTAATGATATACAAAAAAATATGAACCATTTAAATTTCACTCCATTTCCCAATATTGTCACTGAACGATTAGTGCTTCGTAGTTTGAATTTGAGTGATGATAATGAAATTTTATTTTTAAGATCGGATGAAAGAATTTTGAAATATCTCGATATCCCAATTGCAAAAACCCTCGACGATGCAAGAAATTTTATCAATAAAATCAATGATAATATTAAAACTAATCAAAGCATTTATTGGGGATTTGCTTTTAAAAATGAAAATAAATTAATCGGAACTATTTGTCTTTGGGATTTTTCGGAAGATAGTTTTACTGCTTTTATTGGTTATGTACTTCACCCAAATTTTCAAGGACAAGGAATAATGCAGGAGGCTTTTATTAATATTTTAAATTATGGTTTTAAATATTTAAAATTAAAAAGTATTGAAGCTGATGTCGATCCCAATAATTCTAAATCTATTCAGCTTTTGATAAAAAATAATTTTTTTCTTAAAGAGCAATCAGAGAAAACACTAATTTATATTTTGAAAAATAATTAATTTTTTAAAAACTCTACAATGGATATCCTCGAAACAAATCGATTAATTCTTAGAGAATTTAATGCCGAAGATGCAGGCTTCGTTTTTGAGTTATTAAATTCACCTTCATGGCTTAAATATATTGGTGATAGAAATGTGAAAAATCTTGATGATGCCATTAAATATATTTCTGATAAATTAATAAACAGTTACAAAAATAATGGTTTTGGACTTTATTTAATAATAAGAAAAAACGGGAATATTCCAATGGGAATGTGTGGTTTGATTAAAAGAGAAACATTAGAAAACGTAGATCTTGGTTTTGCCCTGTTTCCTTCTTTTTCAGGAAATGGTTATGCCTATGAAGCAGCCCATGCAACTTTAAATTATGCTAAAACAATTTTAAAATTAGATCGAATTATTGCAATAACAACAACAGAAAATAAAAATTCAATTAAACTATTAGAAAAATTAAAATTTGTTTTCGAAAAAATGATAATGCTTTCAAATGAAGAAGAAGAATTAATGTTGTTTTCTAATATGAAGTAATATTTATTAAAGCAAAAAACGAATTGAATGCATTTTATAAAATAAATAAAATATTAAACCTCATTAATTTTTCTCTTCTAAACAATTACTACCTTTAAACACTTCCCGGTTATTGAACCGTTTAATTAATAAACTATCTAATTTACTTTTTGTGAGTAAAATCCCTACAATTAATAAAATTAAGAATGAAACAGCTGTACTTATCGGACTGATCCATAGCAGTCAGAATGAGGAATTAGTAAAAGAATATCTGGATGAACTTGCCTTCCTCGCTGAAACTGCAGGTGCATCAACAATAAAACGATTCACACAAAGACTCGATCACCCCGATCCAAGAACATTTATTGGAAGTGGTAAATTAATTCAAATTGCCGACTTTATTAAGGAGAACAAAATTGATTTAGCAATTTTTGATGATGAATTAAGTGGATCTCAAATTCGGAATATTGAAAAAGCTTTAGAATGCCGAGTACTGGATCGAAACAATCTTATCCTTGATATTTTCGCAAAACGTGCCCGAACCGCACAGGCAAAAGTACAAGTTGAACTTGCACAATACCAATACCTGCTGCCGCGGCTTACTAATATGTGGACTCACCTCGAAAAACAAAGAGGCGGAATCGGAATGAGAGGCCCTGGAGAAACCGAAATTGAAACTGATCGGCGTGTTATCAGAGATAAACTTTCAAAACTTAAACTAAAGTTGAAAGAGTTTGACAAACAAAGTGTAACTCAAAGAAAACAACGTGGTGAACTTGTTCGAGCCGCATTAGTCGGTTATACCAATGTCGG
>JAYURB010000602.1:0-2393 GCA_043756425.1 Bacteroidota bacterium | reverse complement strand
CTGGGCAACTTATCCCTACTTGCCCAGTGGAACGCTTTTGGTCAGCGACATGCAATCAGGACTTTTTTGCTTGGATATATCAGGATTAACAGGTATTGCATCTACAAAAGAAACCGGATTAAATATTTACCCGAATCCAACGTCAGGTATTCTGAGAACGGAAGGCATTAGCAATGCCAGGTTGGAATTCATAAATTCAACAGGACAAATTTGTTTAGAAAAAGTAATTCAGGAAAGAAATGCAACACTTGATATTTCAACACTTACACCCGGAGTTTATACTATAAGAATTTTAATGAAGGATAAGGTGGTTTTGAAAAAAGTGGTTGTTAGGAAATAGGATAAAGTAAAATAAATTAGTGCTTAGTATTTAGTACTTAAAAAAATATATTTAACAAGATTCATGAATAAAACATCAATTAAGAAAATTACATTATTTATTACTTTGTTACTATTTGTTTCCTGTCAGAAAATGGATAGGAAAAACATGATTTATGGCAGAATAAAAAATGCTGAAAAGGCATGGATATATCTTCAGAAGATTACCGAAGATGGCTATGCAACAATTGATTCTGTTGAATCATCGAATGACGGAAGTTTTGCTATAAAAAATCCTGCTAAGTCGCCTGATTATTATGTTTTGCGGGCTGATGCTACTAATATAATTTATTTAGTACTAAGAGAAAACGAAACGGTAGAAGTAAATGGAAGTTTGGCAAATTTCGAATCAAACTATGAGGTAAAGGGGTCAAAGGATTCACAACTTATTAAAGAGCTCAGATCGTTTGAAAAAAAATTAAACGATTCATTGAGTCAAAATTATGAATCGTTGAGAGCACAATTTCCTGAAAAAAAAGATTCTATAGGTCAACAGCTGCAAACCGCTTATTCAATTGCAATTGAAAATTACTCCAAAGAATTTATCAGAAATAACATGCAATCGATTGTTTCACTTTCCGCTACGAAATTTATTAACCAATATTCTGAAATGAGTTTGCTTAATTCTTTGAAGGACTCCTTGAAAAAAGCTTTCCCCGATAATGTATATGTAAAAGACTATGAACTATTATTGGTTGAATTAAATAATTTACCGGCAGGAAGTCAGTGCCCAAATATAACGCTGAATACCCCTGAAGGAAAACCTTTATCACTTGCGTCTCTGAAGGGGAAAGTTGTCTTAATAGATTTCTGGGCCAGCTGGTGTGCGCCATGCAGGAGAGAAAATCCCGCACTTGTTGAAATTTACAAAAGACTAAAAGGAAATAATTTTGAAATCTACGGCGTTTCACTCGATGAAAATACAGCAGCATGGAAAAATGCCATTGAAAAAGATAAAATTACCTGGCCACAGGTAAGTGATTTAAGAAGATGGGAAAGTAGCGTTGTAAAGGATTTTCATATTGAATCAATACCCTACAATGTTTTAATTGACATAGAGGGTAAAATCATTGCCAAAGGTCTTCGCAGCGAAGAAATTGAAATAAAAGTCAATAAAGCATTAATGAGAAAATCTTGATTTTGAAAAATCAAATTTCAAATCTTTCAAAGAAACTCTCGGAAACTTTTTGTCTATTGGCAATACTATCATTTCCTGTAGTCTGTAGAGGCGATTATTTCCAGCAGGATGTTAAATATACTATTCATGTAAAACTTGACGATAAGAAACACATTCTACTTGCAGATGAAAGTATCGTTTACACAAACAACTCATCCACAACCCTGAAAGAATTATATTTTCATATTTGGCCAGCAGCTTATCAAAATGTAAATACTGCATTGGCACGAGAAATTTTTAAAAGTGGTGATGACAGGATGCTTAATGCAAAACCTGAAGACCTCGGTTACATTGACTCACTTGACTTCCATATTAACGGGGATAGAATCCAATGGAGTATATTAAAAGACACTTCCGATGTTTGCAAGTTGATTTTACTAAAACCTTTGGCACCGGGCGATAGCATTACTATTACGACTCCCTTTCGTATAAAAATTCCTGCAGCATTTATTTCCCGGTTAGGGCACGACAAGCAATCCTATTTTATTACGCAATGGTATCCTAAGCCGGCTGTATTTGACAAGAAAGGATGGAATTATTTTCCTTACCTCGATCAAGGAGAGTATTATAGTGAATTTGGCTCCTTCGATGTTTATATAACTTTGCCTGAAAATTATATTCTTGCTGCTACTGGAATCCGGATGAATGCAGCAGAAGAAATCAAAATGCTGGAAAGGAATGACTCATTAACAAGAACTATAAAGGTTTTTCCGGAGGAAGATTTATTTCCTCCCTCCTCTTCTACTTTAAAAACTATACATTTCTCTCAGCGAAATGTTCATGATTTTGCATGGTTTGCAGACAAGCGCTGGCATGTATTAAAAAACAAAATTACTCT
>JAYURB010000601.1:0-5504 GCA_043756425.1 Bacteroidota bacterium | reverse complement strand
GATTTGGATTGAAACGCCTACCAATCCGCTCATGCGCATCATTGACATAAAAACAATTGCAGAGAAAGCGAAGAAAAAAAATATTATGGTAGTCGTCGACAATACTTTCGCTTCTCCATTTCTGCAGAATCCGCTTGATCTCGGAGCTGACATCGTTATGCATTCCGTAACAAAATATATCAGCGGCCACTCTGATGTAGTAATGGGCGCTACGTGCACCAATAACGATAAAATTCAGGAAGATCTTTCCTTTATTGCAAATTCTTGCGGAGCAGTTCCCGGTCCAATGGATAGTTTCCTTGTATTAAGAGGAGTCAAGACATTACATGTTCGTATGGAAAGGCATTGTTCCAATGGAAAAGCCGTGGCAGAATACCTTCGCAGTCATCCGAAAATTGATAAAATATATTGGCCAGGCTTTGCCGATCATGCCAATCATGCAATTGCCAAAAACCAGATGCGTGATTTTGGAGGGATGATTTCTTTTACCCTGAAAGGAAATCTAAAAGAAGAAGCATTCCGCATGGCATCAGCAACGAAGGTATTTTCTCTTGCAGAATCATTGGGTGGAGTTGAATCATTGATTGGTCACCCGGCATCCATGACACATGCTTCCATACCTGAAGAACAGCGGGAAAAGTCAGGAGTAGTGAACTCCCTGCTACGTTTAAGCGTGGGCATAGAAGACATTTCTGACCTGATTGATGACTTAAAACAGGCAATTGGATGAATATCGTGCAGAATTGGTCAATTTAATGTCATTTAAGCTTATACTCATTATAAAATTCGAATATTTATTTAAATTTGTCCACACTGAAAAAATCAGTAGATAATTCATTCAAATCATCACATGAAAAAACTATTATTCATTCTCGCTTTTGCAGGACTACTCAACGTTTCAGCTGAAGAACCTCGCCGTCATTGTTATTCAACCGAACAGTATAAACAAGATATTTTAAACGATCCTCAATACCTACAAAATCAAAAGGATCTTGAGGACTTCACAATGCAGTTTATTAAAAACGCTCCTGTAAGCAGATCAAGTTCAGGTCCTGTTTATATCATACCTGTGGTTTTCCATATTTTGCATAACTATGGTCTGGAAAATATTTCCGATGCACAGGTAATTGATGCAGTAAACATTATGACACGTGATTTTCGCAAGAGAAATGCTGACACAGTTGATATCATCCCCATCTTTCAGGGAATCGCTGCTGATGCTGAAATAGAATTTCGCCTTGCTTCTATTGACCCCAATGGTAATTGCACTAATGGCATAGAACATATTCAAACAACAAAGACCGATTCGGCTGATGATGGCGCAAAATTAAATCCTTGGCCCTGTTCTAAATATATGAATATATGGACTGCCCATTCCATTAAACCCGGCACCGCCGCTGCTTATGCAAAATTACCCGGCGGTAGTAATGCCGTAGATGGTATTATGGCTCGTTATGATTATGTAGGGAGTATTGGAACAAGCAGTGTCAATAATTCACGAACACTCACACATGAAATGGGACATTGTTTTAACCTACTTCACCCTTGGGGAAACACCAATGCTCCGGGAGGTGCCTGCGGTGGTACTGATTACGTAGCAGATACTCCGGAAAGTGATGGTTGGGATAATTGTCTATTAACTGGTTCAGTTTGCCATCCTCCCGTTATTGAAAACGTGCAGAACTATATGGAATATTCCTATTGTGATGTAATGTTTACACAAGGTCAAGTAGCGAGAATGCGTGCAACCCTAAACACTACATCCAATGGCCGCAATAATCTTTGGACACCTGCGAATCTTACAGCTACAGGAACAGATGGTAATCCTCCAATTATCTGTACTCCTATTGCAGATTTTCAAGCTAATAATAAAGCTGTTTGTGTAGGAACAGCTATTAATTTTAAAGACCTAAGCTGGAAAGCTCCAATTACAAGTTGGAACTGGAGTTTTCCGGGCGGAATTCCTGCAACATCCGTTGATAGTAATCCTGTTGTTACATATGCAGCCGCCGGTACATACGATGCTTCACTTATTGTTACAAGTTCAACAGGCAGTGATACCAATATAAGAGTAGCATACATTAGAGTTACAGATACTGCCCTGACTACAGCGCCTTATACCAACGATTTTGAATTGCCTGCACCGGCATCATTTCCGGGTGTTGACGGATGGATTGAGAATTCGGATAACAGTACAAGTGCCTTGTGGACACGTGTAACAACAGCTAATTCAACACCCGGTGGTACAGCAAGTTTAAAGATGAATAATTTTAGCAATTTTGTTGGGCAAGAAGACGCTTGGATAACACCATCCATTGACTTCTCTAACGTGAACTTCCCTGTATACTTAAACTTTAAAGTAGCTAATGCTCAAAGAAGTGCTGCTTCAAACGATCAATTGAAAGTTATTTATTCTACTAATTGCGGACAAAGCTGGAGCACGGCAGGATTCAATAAAGCCGGTCCAACCCTTGCTACAGCCGGTGTTGTTACTTTCAATTTTACACCAAGCACCCCTGCTCAATGGAGATCTGAAACTGTAAATATTAATCCTATTCAGAATAAGCCAAACGTCCGCTTTAAATTCTTAAACATAAGCGATCGTGGAAACAATACGTATGTAGATGATATTAATATTACAGGAAATATTGTTGGAATTGACCAAACCGATGAATTGCAGTTAGGGTTTACATTATATCCTAATCCTTCTTTTGGAAATACAGATTTAGGTTTTACATTAATTAAATCAGGAACTGTAGCCATTGAAGTAAAAAACATTCTTGGTCAGTCAATAGCAACTGTTTTAAATAAAACCCTTCCTGCAGGAGATTATAATCATAAACTTCCTATCCTTTCACCGGGTATTTATTTGATTGATGTTACTGTTAATAACAAACATCACGTACGCAAGCTTATTGTTTCCTAATACATTTTAAACATATAATAAAGAGCCCTGCCCTTAAAGCAGGGTTTTTTATTTTATACATCTCACATTGCTTATAAAAAAACAAACTTTCGTTCAAATATTCCTTTTTTTTTTGAAGATTTGCCCAATAAAGATGCGTAAAACAAACCTGCATATTTTTTTACTTTTTATCCTACTCCTTGGCTGCAAAAGCAATTTTTCGCAGGAGGCAAAACCTTATAGAAAAAACGCTTTTTCATTTAATCTAACAGGTTGTCTGGCCAATGAAATAAACATGAGTTATGAGCGATATATAAGTCGCAGAAAGTGTATACAGATTGATGGGGGAATAGTTTTCGTAAATGATTTTTTGGTGGATCAAACAGAAAGCTGGAATAACCCATTGGTGTTTTCTGAACATGGGTATGCAGCTAGAATCCATTATAAAATTTTTTCTTCTTCAGATAATGAAACAAAAAAATGGCGGGATTATATATCACCCGGATTAATATTCAAACACGTGTACTATAATTTACATGTGTTTACCAATGAATTGAATGACTCAGCCGGAAATTATTTTGAATACATCTATCAAAGCCGCATACGTACAAAAGTTGGTATGGAATTTCTCTGGGGAAAGGTCTATGAACTTAACCGCACCTTTTCTTTTGATTTTTTTTATGGAGGAGGAATCGTAGCAAATTTTGTGGAAAGAAAAGTTCTGAGAACAATACCTGATTCCCGGAAAAATAAAATTATTTATCAAAAAAGTATTTCCAATAATTTATATTTTAGGCCGAATGCAACAGTAGGCTTTAGATTCAGGGTTCGGTTTTAAATTACCGGAATCTAATTGTGATTTCAAATCCACAAAACATTAGACTCGAAAATATATAATTCAGGGGTGCATTGAAAATTTAGTGTAATAAACAAGGTTTTCGATAATAGAATAATCTTCCGATTCAACCACTCCATCACCGGTAATGTCTTCAAAATTATATCCTATCAAAGTAAAATTGACAGCATTTTCCATATCAGCATAGTCCTGCGATTCAATGACTCCATCCTGATTACCAACACCTGTAATCGAACTTGAAATATCACCACTATAAAATGCCCATGCTGCCAGATCATCCGTCTGCGTCATATTGTTTCCATAAGCTTTCGATGGCGAAGTTGAAAAATCATAAATTGTAGAAAGAGTTATCAGAACAGGTGAGGCACTCCAGGTTTCTAATGCATTGCGATGTCGAATTGCAATGTAATACGAATTGTTTATTGTAAAGGCAGGAAGTACTACCGTCGAATTTCCATTGGTATTTAACAAAACAGTTGATGAAGCAACAAGACCATGAGGTTGAAGAGCATCATGCAATTCCACTTTGATGGAATCAGAAACTGTTGCGGAATATGTTTGTGGGTAGTTTGTTTGTAGTACAGGTTGCATTTGACCGTTTCCTTTATAAAAGCCTGAAATTAACAGTTTAAGATTCAATACAGGTACTCCCGCCGAAATGTTCAATGTATAATCCTCCACTTGACCAAAGGAAAATGTTTCACACGAAGAAGGAATTCCATTGTATTTCATAGACACTCTCATTCGCGTGTCACCCAAAAAAGCATTTGTTGGAATTGTAACGCTTCCGGTTACATTCGCAGCAATAGTTGCTGTATGCGTCCAAACGGTTTCTCCTACATCTATAAAATCTCCATCTTTATTATAGTCAATAAAGAGAGCGTAGCCTTCGGCATAATTTCCAAAAAACCATTGTGGCGTAATGGTTAATGCATAGTTACTTCCTCGGGTAATTGTCGCTGAAGTAGTCGTAAAATTTTCATATCCAATGGTAGCAGTAGATGTTTTATTAATGGAGGCAAATACAAAATTCTGAATCACTTCGCCTGATGCATCATTTCCTTTTGAAGTACAGTAAGTGAGAGGAGCTGCAAGCGTAATAATATTTACCGAATTGCTTGAACCTGAAATATTTCCTGCAGCATCTTTTGCTCTTACAGTAAATGAATAAGCAGTAGAGGGCAATAACCCGGTAACCGTATAAGCATTGGTTGCAACTGTCGCTTTTAAAGTAGTCCCTTGATAAACATCATAACCAGTAACACCAACATTGTCTGTTGACGCTGTCCAGGATAAATTTGTTGTCGAGGAAGTTGTATTCAAAGCATTTAAATTCAGTGGCACAGAAGGAGCAATAAAATCTGCAACCGTTGAAGCCATTGGTTGTTCTTGAGTAACACAATGAATCATCCCTCCGTTTGCATAGAGATTTCTACAATCAATTCCGACAACCATTCTACCGGGATATAAACCTGCAATTATTGAATTTGCAATTGCATCATTAGGGTCATTATAGTTTGGAACTAAAACACGACTGTTTGCCACGTAATAATTTACATAACTCCCCTTGTATCCCAAACTTGAACCATTTGTTTTTGATACATTGTTTTGTGTAAGTGGCAAATAAACCTTAGTATAAGCAACGTTGCTTACATTGGTTGCTGCATATAAAATATTTATATCTGATTGCGGTAATCCCCAGTATAATAAATCCGTCTGACTCATTGTTACTAATTTGTTCCC
>JAYURB010000600.1:0-2399 GCA_043756425.1 Bacteroidota bacterium | reverse complement strand
AACATGGGAGAATGGAAGGCAGGTTTGCGATGAGTCAAATACTTGATTATAACGTCTTGTTTTTCTATACGATTTTTCCTCTTGTTCCTTTCTCTTATTTTTGCTGCATCTTCATCTTCTGCCAACCCTGTATAGCCAAAAGGAAACTGGAGGGGAAAAGCATCAGCTACTGTGTTTTCTTTGTAATCAGCAATCCTCTCTGCTAGTGGTCTAACATGCAATTGTGACTTCCATTTTCCGTCTTGTTGGTTTGTAACAAACTCTCGGAATGCATCTTGGTCCTTGAACCCACCATTAGTTGGCTGTGGTAACGTAGCGTCAGGGAAGACAACTGTTGTTGTTATCTGGTTTTCGATGTCTGCGTTTGTTCCTTCAACTAAGTTATCTTCGTGTATTATTTGCGGCATTGCAATTGTATCTATATTGGGAATTTTTTCATCTTTGTACCGCACGTTGTTTGCTTTGAGCCACCGCCAAGCCTCAATTACTTTGAGTGGATTTACACTTGTGCTTTTAAGAGTTATTGCCTTCTGGGTCGGTGTAAAAGGACCACAGAGAACAACAAGAATCATCTTATCCAATCCGGCATCTGTGAGTTGCAACAGATTTCCTACATTGTCAGAGGCATTACTTTTGAAGAACGTATGCCATCCTTTAATATGTTGATGACAACCTGCGAAGAAAACCCAGCTCTGGCAATATGTGCGAACGCGACAAATAAGAGCGATTTCAACATCATTGAGATCCGACAGAAGTGCCGGTGGATTTCCTATGACATAGCCGTTGGCAATCGATTGCACTGGAGGGAAACCCATCCTTTTTTTCCCCTCAATATGATTTAAATCGGAATAACAGTTGTTACATATAATTATTTCTTTTTTCTCGTTAATGTAAGTTGCTGGAGATAATACGAATGGTTTCAGATCGTTACACTGGGTTACACAATACTGTTGTAATAAAATATCAGGGTATATATCTCTCAATCTCGATGATTCCATTCTGTATTGTCAAAACATGCACAAGGCTTTCTTGATTTTAACGAAACAGCTCCAATTGGGACCTGATGGTAGCGAATCGCACACACAACAAATTGTAGGATGCAATGTTTTTTTGTGTGTGTCATAGTATGTGAGTGTAGCTAGATCATCTACAAAGCCTTTTGTCATTACATCAATTTCATTCTGACTTGGTATCTCCATTTTATTGCAGGTGTGTTACCGCAACTTTATTTCTCTTGCTTCTTTGTTGTTGCAACAGGGATTTTGCAAACTTTGGATTCTTCTTCTCGAAGGGATATGCAAATCGTAACGAAAAGCATGCATCCCTCTACATAAAACTGCGATATATAATTAGTTCATGTATGTAACATGTACCTATATATTCAACGATGGTTTTACAACAAAATTATAGTACTCTCTATATAACATTGGTTCCTACGTGAAAGTATACAACTATACAACTATCTTTATTTATATATTCATGTACATGGGAATACGTACAAATGCAATATTACAATGGTTAAACGTATTACTACATATTCCGTACGTTGGATCTCTCCTTTGGGAGTAGTTCAAGCATGTTGATATATATTCATGGCGTTGGAATATTCTTCTCTTATATAAATACATACAAACACGAAAGTATACAACTCTTTATATGGATATCATATAAGAACCGTTTATCTTTTTAAGCGATGAAGGTTGGTGCATTTCGTTGAAAGTAGTTTCGTAGCAAAACTGAACATTGTATGAGAAGAGAAAGTCTATTCATAAATATAAATTAACATGGGACCGTCAAAACTGAAACCACCTCCTGCTGCGCCCTCCCCTCGAAAGAAGGGAGGGAAAATTCCCACGAGAAAAGATAATGTGAAGACCTTTAACCAGGCTCAGGTTCCCACTTTGATGTGTTATGGATTTACTGAAGAACTACCGATTGAAGCCTATCTTTTCAGCAAAGATGATAACACTGATTCCTTCTGCAATGGGTACAAACTCTTCACAGAAGGAAAGATTGATTCGGAACTCCTTACGGGTGCAAACTTCACCTCCTTCAAGACACGTCGACTTCCACAGAGCAAGGACGTTATCATGAAAAGTGGCAATACAAATTACTGGAGGATTGTTATTGTGCGTTATGTTCTTGACGGGGTATCTACTTCCGAAACGAGAGCTGAAGGACTCCGTGTGCTCAAGGATTTCCTCATGACTAAAGACAATGCTGACTATCCAGCTACTGAGATCAAAACATTGGATTGCACCAACAAAGAAGATCCACATTCTCTTGACTGTTTCTTTTTGGATAAAGACATTGTTGAAATTGTCAAACAGGAAATCAACGAAGAGGATCTCAACAAGGATTTCTATTCGAAATTTGAAACCTTTGCTCGAAGACTTTGG